>CANCJF010000127.1 GCA_947378245.1 Bacteroidota bacterium | reverse complement strand
CCTACTAACAAAGCAATAGCGAAAAAATTCGCAGCATGGGAGGATACAAAACCATATTCACCTCCTTGATAAAGCTCTCCATTTTTTTGTTTATAAAAATGAAGTTGTGTTGCCAATTCTAAATTATGCGAAGGACGATAACGTTCTACCGACTCTTTAATGAGTTTTGAAGATACAAGATCAGAAAGCGCTATTGTAGCGATGACAAGTACCACAAAATAGATTGTATTTTTCTTTCCAAAATGCTGGTAGGATAAATATATCAAGAATAAATACATGGGAATCCAGATAATTTTACCTGAAATCAACCACATGATTTCGTCTAGAAGTGGGGTATGTGACGAGTTAATTGCTAATACAATCGAACGATCGATTGCTTCAAAATAATCAAGCATTATTTAATTCTTTCCAAAGAAGATCTTTCAATTCTACCAAGCCTTGTTGCGCAAGTGATGAAATGAATAAATAAGGAATTTCAGGAATATCTGCTTTCATTTGTTCTTTCATCTCCTCATCCAACATGTCTGATTTCGTGATTGCTAAAACACGTTGTTTGTTTAACAATTCAGGATTATATTGACGTAATTCATTCAATAAAATTTCATATTCTTTTTGGATGTTATCTGAATCTGCAGGAATCATAAACAACAAAATAGAGTTTCGTTCAATATGACGTAAAAAACGCAAACCTAATCCTTTTCCTGTATGTGCTCCTTCAATAATTCCAGGAATATCCGCCATGATAAAGGAGTGATGTGTACGGTAAGGTACAATCCCTAAATTTGGTCGAAGTGTAGTAAATGCATAGTCACCAATTTCTGGTTTTGCAGAACTTAATACAGACAATAAAGTGCTTTTTCCAGCATTTGGAAATCCAACTAAACCAACATCTGCAAGGATTTTTAATTCTAAGATCATCCAACCTTCACGACCCAATTCTCCAGGTTGTGCGAATTGAGGTGCACGATTGATACTGGATTTGAAGTAACTATTTCCTCTTCCTCCTCTTCCTCCAGGTAAAAGAATTTTTTCTTCTTTATCCGCAGTGATTTCAAAAAGAACTTCTCCAGTTTCTGAGTCCTTAGCTATGGTTCCTATTGGAACTTCGATGTATTGATCTTCCCCTTCCGCACCTGTTTTCAAGTTTCCAGTTCCGTGAACACCGTGTCCTGCCTTGATGTGTTTTTTGAATTTTAAGTGAAGTAAAGTCCATAGTTGCGTATTACCGCGAACGATAATATGTCCACCACGACCACCATCACCACCATCTGGTCCTCCTAAAGGGATGTATTTTTCCCTACGATAATGCGTAGATCCACCACCACCAGTACCAGAAGTACAGTGAATATTCACATAATCTACGAAATTATCAGAAGCCATTTTTTTATTTTAACGCATCAATAGCTTGGTATAAACGAGTTGAAATTTCATCAATTTCTCCAATACCATTAATAGATACAAATTTATTTTGTCCCTGGTAAAAGTCTTTTACCGGTTTTGTTTCGTTGTTGTAAACGTCGATACGTTTTTGGATAATTTCAGGATTCACATCATCTGGTCGACCGCTATTTTGTCCACGTAGCAATAAACGAGTACGTAGTTCTGCTTCTTCCACTTCCAATGCTAACATGATTGAAATTGTAGTGTTTAATTCACTTAAAAAAGCATCTAACGCAACTGCTTGTGCATTTGTACGAGGAAATCCATCAAAGATAAATCCATTTGCTTCAGGATGTTTCAACACTTCTGAACGCAACATATTGATTGTTACTTCATCGGGCACTAAAGCACCTTGATCCATGTAGCTTTTTGCTAATTTCCCAAGTTCAGTTTCTCCCTTGATGTTAGCTCTAAATATGTCACCAGTTGACAAGTGAACTAACCCATACTTTTGGATTAATCTTTCTGACTGAGTTCCTTTCCCAGCTCCCGGAGGTCCGAATAAAACAATATTTAACATAGTGGTATTTTTGGGTCACTACCCTTGATTTGGTAAATAGATTCTAAGTTTCTTCCATATCCATCAAAATCCATTCCATAACCAACGATAAATTCGTTTGAAATATTAAATCCGATGTATTTAGGGGAATAATTTCCTTTAAAAGCATTTGGTTTGAACATCAATGTTGCAATAGAAATAGATGTAGGTTGTTGTTTTTGAAGTGTTTCCACCACATAATCCATCGTTGCTCCAGTATCTATAATGTCTTCTATAATCACAATGTGTTTTCCTGTAATTTTTGACTGTAAGCCAATTAACTCATTGATTTTTCCTGAACTTTCTGTTGCTTCGTAGGATTTTATTTTCAAAAAAGAAATGGTAGTTTGAAGGTTGATTTTTTTAAATAAATCACTTGCAAACATAAAAGAACCATCTAATATCGAAATAAATTCTACCTCTTTTTCAGAAAAATCAGTATTAATTTCTTGAGCCAACAAAGCTACTTTCTCTTGAATTTCTTCAACAGAAATGTATTTTTCGAATGATTTATTTAGAATTTCAATCACTTGTTGCTTTGTTTTGAGTGCAAAGGTACTATTTTTCCGCGAAATGATTGTTATGCAATTTTGGGATTTAAAGTCTTTTATAAAATATAGCGTAAATTAAAAAGTATTGGCGATTTTTCCGAGGAATTAATGACTACTAAAAACTGCTTAAAGTTTGGTTTTGAGAAACCTCCATGATAATAATTTGCAAATCCAAATCCTTCTTTTGGCATACCTACCATATTGTATTCCATCTTGTAATCGCTGTTTTCATCGTCTAAAATGGACAACCCATAAACTCCGGGTTCTAATTCAATCGATGCTTTAACGATTCCGCCTACTAATTCATTCTTTGGAATTAGGATTATTTTGTAAGGTTTTTCTTTTTCAAATGACTCTGCATTCTTGAAAACTCCAATGGATAAGCGACCTTTGGCATTACGTATGTTTTTTACAACAATAGGGGTATTAATCAAATTTCCAGCACTGAAATCCATAAAAGAAGTTAGTCCGAAAAATATCAAAAGTAAAAAGTGTACTTGCTTTTTCATCCTATAAAAATAAGAAAAGGTTGCCAAATTTGACAACCTTTTATCTGTAAAATGGAATTGTATTAATGTGTTACAACAAATGATTTTGAAGTGATTCCTTCATCTCCTACAAGTTGAAGTAGGTAACTTCCAGAAAGTAGTTGGTGTACATCCAATTGTTCCACGCTTTGTGAAACGGATTGTTGGTACAATACTTTCCCTGTAAGATCCACTATTCTAACTTGTGTAATGGTATTTGGTAAGTTTTCTACTACTAAATTGGAAGTTGCTGGCACTGGGTATAGTTTAATTTCGTTTGTCTGTACCTCATCTATCCCTAACGAATTAGAAGTTAATGAAATACATGCAGAAGTATCTACACATCCTTCTTTGGTAACAATTACGGAGTAGGTTCCAGTTAGGTTAGTTGGTGTGAACGAGTTGTTAGTTGCCGATTGTACTTCTTTCGTTTCGCAATTTATCCAAGAGAAAGTTGCATTTGTTTCGTTAACCGTGATTGCTTGTTGATCGACAGTCACTTGTACATTAATATGTAACACAGGAATTGTCACTGCAAAACGTTGACTTTTTCCACAACTGTTACTTGCTTCCGCGTAATAGGTAGTTGTCTGTGACAATTTAGGGGAAGTGAATTGTACTCCATTCATGTAATTATTTTCAGAAGTTTCTGTTAAATACCAATTAATTGCTGAAACAGAAGTTACGTACACATTCGCAGTTGTTTTTGGACAAATGTTTCCAAATAAAGGAACAGTAAGCGTAGGTAATGCTCTGATTGCTACTTGAATTGGTGTACGAGCACTAGTACCACAAGTAGATTGATTTTCCGCATAAAACGTAGTTGGTACCGTCAAGTTTGGAGTGTTGAAATTTTCTCCAGAAGCTAAGATTTGACCACCATTAGCTACAGAGTACCAATTAATTGTACCACTTGCATTTGCAGTTAAATCCGTTGCAGTTCCTTCACAGATAGATAATTTATTTTGTGCTGTAATATCACTTGGTGCAGTTGGAGAGGAACTAATAACAATCGGTAATTCAATGCGCGTACTTGTTCCACATCCATTGCTTGAAGATGCGAAATAACTGGTATTTACATTCAAGTTTGGTGTAGTATAAATTGCTCCAGTTGCGATCGAATTTCCACCATTTATTGCAGTAAACCAAGCGATTGGATCAACTGAATTTACACTTAACGTAGTAGAAGAATTCGGGCAAATTGTCATTGTAGATGGAGAAGTTGTGTTTACGGGAATTACTGGTAATGGATTTACTGGAACAGACACTTGTAAGCGAGGCGTTGCTCCACATGTATTTGTATTCACAGAATAAAAACTTGTATTAGTATTTAATACTGGGGTAGTATACGTATTTCCTGTGAATAAAACCGTAGATGAATTTTGATCTGCATACCAAGTAATTGTTCCATTTCCTGTAGCATTCACTGATGTTGTATTTCCAGCACAGATTGCTTGATTTTGCGTACTTGTGATTGTTGGTAATGGGTTTGCGGTGATTGTTAATGTTAATCGACTGATTGATTTACATCCATTGTTATATCCTTCAACGTAATAGGTTGTGTTTGCATTTAAAACAGAAGTTGTCAAGGTGTTACCCATGAAAAATGACTCTGTAGATTGTTGAGAATCAAACCAACCTGTAGTGTGTGAACTAGCAATAGTTATAGTTTTAGACTCTGCACCACATATGCTTACAGAAGGAACAGAGGAAATTGTTGGCACTGCATTTACAGTAACAGGAATTGCCGTTCTAGAACTGATTCCGCACGTAGAATTATTTTCTGCGTAATAGGTCGTGTTTACGGATAAATTAGGTGTTGCATATGTTGAACCTGTTGCAATTTCTGCTCCTCCAGATTGAACTGTATACCATTTGATTGTACCACTAGCTGAAGCCTTTAAGTTAGCACTTGCACCGATACAAATGGATGAGATTTGTGTCGTATTACTTGGGGCAACCGCTGTATTATTTACGGTAATACTGATTGGTAATCGTGCACTTGTTCCACAATTTGAACTTGCTTGCGCATAGTATATTTTTGACGTTGCTAAGGAAGGAGTTGTGAAGTTCGTTCCTGTTGCTAATGCAACTCCACCTGTTAACACATCAAACCAAGAGATTGTGCCAATACCAGAAGCGGAAAGTGTAGTTGTGGTATTAGAACAAATACTCAAATTCGCTCCAGGTGTTGTACTCGTAGGAGTCACTGGTGTAGGATTAATTGTCAATTTTACGGTATCTGTTGAAGAACAACCATTGGTTGTACCAGTTAATGTATAAACCGTTGTTGTTGCAGGAGAAACTATAATTTGTGCTGTTGTTGCTCCTGTACTCCACGAATACGTTGTAGCACCAGTTCCATTTAATGTTGCTGCAGTATTTGCACACGGTGTATATAAAATTGCGGAAGCAACAGTTACAGGAATCGCTTTTACCGTAATTTTTACAGTATCTGTATTAGAACAACCATTAGATGTTCCAGTTAATGTATACGTTGTTGTCGTTGTTGGAGTTACAGAATAACTAGTAGCTGTAGATCCTGTATTCCATGAATACGTTGTACCTCCAGATGCGATCAACGTTGCGGAAGATCCTGTACAAATACCATAGGTTGATGTACTAGCAATAATTGATGGAAGATTTTTCACTGTGATTTTAACTGTATCAATTTTAATACACCCGTTGGTAGTTCCAGTTAAAGCATAAATAGTTGTAACAGTTGGTGTTTCGGTAATTGATGCAGTAGTACCACCGATATTCCAAGAATAAGATGTAGCACCGCTTCCGAGTAATACTGCACTTGAACCTTTACAAATAGAATAGGTTGCAGTAGACGCTACTGTATTTGGTAATGCTTTCACGGTAACTTTTACAGTATCTGATAAAGTACAACCAGAAGAAGTTCCTGTCAAGGTATAAGTAGTTGTGGTAGTTGGAGTCACTGTGATACTTGAAGTTGTAGCTCCTGTATTCCAAGAATAAGTTGTAGCTCCAGCGCCTGTTAGACCGACGGATTCTCCAGCACAAATAGTATAAACATTGGCTGTTGCTAAGGTAGTTGGTGAAGGTAGTACGGTAACTTTCACTGTATCAGATTTCAAGCAATTTCCATTTGAACCAGTCAATGTGTAGGTGGTTGTTGTAGTTGGCGTAACAGAAATACTTGCCGTAGTTCCTCCAGTCGTCCATGAATAAGACAACGCACCACTTCCTGTAAGTGTAACTAGAGTACCTGCACACACGCTATAATGATTAGCAACTGCAAGCGTATTTGGTAAAGCATTTACTGTCACTTTCACCGTATCTGTTTTTGTACAACCGTTGGAAGTACCCGTTAGCGTATAAGTTGTTGTTACCGTTGGATTTACAGTGATACTTGCAGTTGTTGCATTTGTATTCCAGGAGTAAGTCGTTGCACCACTACCAGTTAAAATTGCACTTGTTCCTAAACAGATACTATAATCGTTAGCTACTGCTAATGTTGTAGGAGGAGTTTTTACTATGATTTTTACGGTATCGGTTTTAGAACATTCTCCATTTGTTCCGGTTAATGTATAGGTTGTAGTTGTAGTAGGACTTACCGTGATGTTTGCTGTTGTTGCACCTGTGTTCCAAGAATAGGTTGTTGCACCTGTACCTGTTAAAGTTGCACTTGCTCCACTACAAATAGAATATGTTGTTGTCGCAGCAGTTGTTGTTGGCATCGTACAATTTTTGATGTATTGCATAAAACCAATACTTGTAGAAAAGATAGGCGTAATCGTTGGTGTAGCACCAGGTTGGAAGGTAACTGAATTAACGGAAGTAGAACGGTACCAACCAGTGGTAAGAATGTCTCCGTTTGATTTTACAGCTACCCCTGTTCCTTTACTGAAATCTGCTGCTGTTCCACATTCAGCGATGTCTGCTGCGAAATCAAGTTCATTATAAGTTACACCTTCACGATAAATATAACGTGCTAAGAATGCGTGTTCGTTTGCAGTATTTGGTCCAACAATGTCTGAAGCAGCAGTTCCTCCTAAATCGGCAGAACCTTTAGCATATCCTACGACATGTACATCTAAAATTCCAGAATTTGACCCTAATTTATATACCACATTTTGAGGGAATAGTTGACCAGAACTTGCGGTACCTTTTCCTTGGATGTGATTTCTATAGGTTCCATCACTCAACCCGTTCAAGTTTACAATGAACATATCTCTAATACCATAAGAAGTAATATTCGTTGTTGTTGCTGTAGGATTTATGTCCATCGTACCTTCAAACGATCCTATAACCATTGTCACTGATCCAGTTGTAATAATTTTCGTTGCGCTTGTGTTACCAGTAAATTGGTATTTTCCACGATATTCACCTGCTGAAGAAAAATGAGAAACAATTCCATTTGTATTTGTTCCAGAAAAGGTACCTGTTTGGGTTCCTGATCCAAAATCAAAAGTTGTACTACCGCTTCCAATGTCAGTACATAAAAATACATTTGAACCTCCAATAGCTGTTAGTTTATTCGGAGTATCTGTTCCTGCACCACCGATTACTTTTACCCATTGGTATACTCCAGCAGCACTTAGTTTACATACAAAAGCATCTCTTGCTCCTATGTTTAAAGTGTTTGTATTGGAGAAAAAATCATTGATCGTAGTAAATGAACCAGCCACATAAATATCTCCCGATGTATCAAATTCAACATCGTTCATTAATTCACCTTGAGTACCCCCTGAACGTTGTGCCCATAGAAAATCTCCAGATGTATTCAATTTCAACACGAATAAATCGGTACTACCAACAGATGAAAGTGAAGTAACACCTGCTCCTGGATCAAAATCCATGTTGGATGAAGTAAATGTTCCTACAATAACTACATTACCGAGTGCATCTACATCTAAGGCAACTGGTAAATCATCTCCACTTCCTCCTAAATGTTTTGCCCACAACAAAGTTCCTGTTGCATCGTGTTTGGTAATATAAATGTCTTGTGCTCCAAAAGCCGACATCATGTTTGCTGTATTTACGCCATAGTTGGCATTCATCGTTGAAGCAAAACTTCCAACAGTATATGAATTACCAGCAGCATCTACTTCTACATCTGCAGCAGAACAAGTGGTAGAATTCATGTAGACTTTCGCCCAAGAAGTGATTTGTGACCATCCACATGTTGTCGCTAAGACAAGCAATGCGGAACAGATCATTTTTTGAAAGGTGTTAACCGTTTTTGTTTTCATAGTTTCAATTTCTAACTTATGGAAACAAAGTTCAGGTTTAGATAGGGTGGCTGTACTACCCGAA
>CANCJF010000126.1 GCA_947378245.1 Bacteroidota bacterium | reverse complement strand
GGAAGCGATAACTCCCAATCCAAATAAAAGTAATTTTTTCATAATTTTTATAATTTAATAGTTGAGTGCAAAAGTAAAGGTTAAATGTTGTCCCACTATGAATTTTATGTTTTTTTAATAATACATCTTTTCAACAATTCAGATTTAACACCTCAATTAACCTAGTATTCAATTCCTAAAAAGCAAAAAAATTAGTAATCTTGTAGTAAATATTGAAAACTGAACTGTTAGTACATGGTCTTTGCAAGTTTAAACTTCCTTTTTTTCTTCCTAGCGATTAACCTTATCCTCTATTATTTAATAAAGAATAAGACCTTTCGTAATGTGTTGTTGACTGTGATGAGTTTAGTTTTCTACGCATGGGGAGAACCAATTTGGATAGGTTTACTTGTGTTTTCTTCCTTCGTTGATTACCTACATGGTTTATTGATCGAACGATTTAGAGGGACAAAATGGGCAAAAGCACCTTTAATATCTTGTATTGTAATCAATCTATCCATCCTTGGAACATTTAAATATGCCGGATTTATTACGGATAATATTAATTTCTTAACGGGACTAAAACTTAGTGTTCCAACTTATGCATTACCTATTGGAATCTCTTTTTACACCTTCCAAACGATATCTTATGTGATAGATGTATACAAACAGGAGGTAAAAGCTCAACGTTCATTTTTAAAGTTTTTGTTATTCGTTAGTTTGTTTCATCAATTGGTTGCAGGACCAATTGTACGTTACTCACACATTGCAAATGAAATTGACAATCGTAAACTTCGTATCAATGATATTAGCGCTGGTATTTCGCGTTTTTGTATTGGTTTATTTAAAAAGATATGTATCGCCAATGTTGCTGGTGAATTGGTTGTTACCTATATGGGTGGAGATCTTTCAACCCTAGCATTCAGTGAAGCTTGGTTCGGAATTTTAATGTTTACCATCCAAATTTATTTCGACTTCTCTGGGTATTCGGATATGGCGATTGGTATGGGTAGAATGGTAGGATTTCATTACCATGAAAACTTCAATTACCCCTACACATCTAAGTCCGCAAGTGATTTTTGGCGACGTTGGCACATTTCATTAGGAACATTTTTCCGCGATTACATTTACATTCCTTTAGGTGGAAATAGAAAACGCTTTTATTTAAACGTATTTGTTGTTTGGATGTTGACAGGTTTGTGGCATGGTTCAAGTTGGAATTTCATACTTTGGGGACTCTTTTGGGGGACATTAATATTGTTAGAACGCTTATTTCTTCAAAAAATATTCAATAAACTTCCATCATTTGTAAGCCATGTTTATTTATTATTAGCAGCTATGATTGGATGGGTATTATTCTATTTTGTAGATATGAGTTCAGTTGTAAAATACCTTTCTATTCTTTTTGGTCAAAGTGGAAACAAGTGGAATTCATTAGAGTTTAATACGGTATTTATGTCCAATATTTATTGGTTAATTTTAGCTATTATTTTGTGTTTACCTGTATACCCTTATACACATGCTTTGCTAAGAAAATCATCCATTCGCGTACAAGCAATTGTGCCTTACGCAACCATTATATTCGATTTTTGCTTAATATTTCTTTCAACCGCAATGTTAGTTGGAAAAACGTTTAATCCTTTCTTATATTTTAGATTTTGAACGACGCACATCACATACATGACGAATTAGAAGACGAACGAAAAATTTCTTCTGTGATACACATTGTGTTGTTTTGTGTAGCATTGACGACTGTTGGAATTTTATTTTTTCTATTACCTCCAGAAAAAATTAGTGATGCTGAAAAGCGAACTTTAGCACCTTTTCCAACATTATCTAAAAAATCATTACTTACAGGTGATTATATGGATAGTTTGGATATCTATACAGCTGATCATTTCCCGTTTCGCTCGACGTTCATTTCTGTATCCGATCAATTAAAACTAATACGAGGGTTTCATAGCAAAGAAGAATCTTTCTACAACGATGTTCAAGCAGTAGATGAAATTCCAACAAAAAAAGGAGCTTCTGCAAAAGACATTCAAGGTTCAGATGAAGCTTTGAAAAATTGTAAAGGTTTGTTGGTTGCCAATCATCGTGCATTCCAAATTTTCAGTAACGAAGAACCTATGAATGAAGAATTCTCGAAGATGATTAATTTATATGCTAAAAAGTTTAAAGGAGTTCGCATTTTTTCAGGAGTTGTTCCAACAGCGAGTGATTTCTTTTTACCTTCAAAATATCAAGAATATATAGGTAATGAACAAGAAAATATTGCCGCCTCTTATAAATTATTCAATAAAAAAGTTATCCCAATTCATATTCATCAAGAATTAGGAAAGCATAAAAAAGAATACATTTATTACAAAACAGATCATCATTGGACTGATTTAGGTGCATACTATGGATATCAAGCATTTTGTAAAGCTGCAAATTTGAAACCTATCGATTTATCAGCAATGAAATCGAAACAACTCCAAGGTGATTTCTTAGGAACTCACTTTTTAAAAACCAAAGATCAACGTTTGAAAAGTCATCCAGATTATATTAAATATTGGATTCCTCCGGTAGAAAAATACGCTATGAAATATGACGGGGATGAAGAAGAAGAAATTAAGGTTTTTAAAACAAATGATATTGTTAAAAATAAATACTTGGTATTCTTAGGAGGTGACGAGCCTTTAATTCATTTGAAATCTACAAAATGTAAGAATGGGAAAACTATATTATTGATTAAAAATTCATACGGCAACCCATTTGCAGCATTTTTAACTGCCAATTATGAACATGTATTAGTGGTAGACTATCGTTATACTGAATCAAGTATCAAAGAATTAATAGAAGAATATGAAGTAAATGATATTATTATTTTGAATGGTATTTATTCCTCAAATACTCCGAATCACATCGAAAGATTAAGTGATATCATCGATTTAAAAGAAGGAACAAAAAACTCATTCAAAAAGAAAAAAAGAAAGAAAAAGGAGGAAGAATCAATTCAATCAGATTCATTGAATATTGTTCTAGATTCTACTTCCGTTATTGAATAATCAACTTATATGCAAAAACTACGCGTAGTACTTTATACACTTATTTTTATTACTTCTGTATCGGTAAAAGGTCAGGAGATTATTCAGGTGGACTCCTTGAAATTTCCATGGTATGCTCCATCGATCAATTATATTCAGTTTTATCACAAATCAGCCATAAAGCATTTTTATGAATCTTTAAATCAAACGGATAAAGTAAAAATCTCCATTATGCATATGGGGGATTCTCACATTCAATCTGAAATTCCAACAGGTGTTGCTCGCCAATTACTACAACAAAAATATGGAGATGGTGGACGTGGATTGGTTTTCCCTTATTCTGCTGCTAAGACATATTCTTCCATACACTATTCATCAAAACACGAAGGGAATTGGCAATATGCTAAAACATTAAAGGTTCCACCTACCATTCCATTAGGAATTATGGGTATGAGTATAAAAACAGAAGATTCAACCGCTTCGTTAACCTATACATTCAATAATAAGTTTCCATCTAATTATAAAACATTAAAAATATATTGTAATATCGATTCTCTTAGTTATGATGTAAATATTGAAACAGATGGTGTTGTTTATCCCGTTGAAATTAATGCTATACGTTTGCCAAATAATTTACCTTATGTTATTGTAAATGTTAGCTCATTAAGCAATGTTATTACGTTAAAGTGTGTAAAAACAAAAAAATCACAAAAGGAGTTTTTATTTTACGGATTAGAAATTACTAGTAATGATGATAAAGGAATTGTATATCACTCTGCAGGAGTTGGAGGATCTAGATTCAAAGGGTTGTTACACATTGAAAAATTCAATAGTCATTTAAAAACTATTAATCCTGATTTGGTCATTTTAGATTTAGGAACGAATGATTTTCTGTATGATGATTCCATAAAAAGTAATTTACGTTCTGAAATCGTTGAAATTATTACGAATATAAGAGTTGCTACACCTTTAGCTTCAGTCCTATTATGCACAACTCAAGATCTGTACTATAAACAGAAAAATATTGAATCTTGTGAAAAGTTTTCAACCTTATTACAAGGTGTAGCAAAAGAATTAGACTGTGTTTTATGGGATTGGTTTTGGATAAGTGGTGGACCAAAAGTTTTGAAAAATTGGCAAGCAGAAGGTTTAGCCCGTACGGATTTAATTCATCTTACTAATTCAGGATATAAAGTCAAAGGAAAATTATTATTCGACGGAATCGAAAACACAATGGCTTACCTAAAAAAATATCCAACGAAAGATAGTCTAATAATTGATGTGCAAAAAGTTAAAGAACGTAAAAATAAAGAGTTTTCTTTACAAGAAATTGCTAAAAAAGATTCTGTCAATTTATTGCCTAAATCTGACACATCAAAAATTCAAAACACGCTTGTAAAAGAAGATAAAATTTTAGATGTTCAAATAAAGCAAGTTGAAGTGTTAACTCAAGTCTCCGTAAAACATGATAGTGCAATTATACATATTCCAACATCTGAAGTTCTCTCTACTAAAATTGACACTCATAAAGTAGTAAATAAAGCAAGTGTTCCAACAACAATTACATCAACTTTAATTACTGATTCTATTGTTTCAAAAGAGGCTTTGTTAGATAGTTTAAATACATTAGCAGTAGTTGCTGAACAAAAACGTATGGATGCTAAACGCACGCATACTATATTACCAATTAGTGAGAAAATATCTGTTCTATACAAAGAGGAAATAATACAAGCATTGATTACAACAAAACCCCTTCATAAAAATTCAAACAAAAATACCTCGAGACAATTTACAATTTCACAAAAAACATTAACAGAAACCATTGAAACTCCAGTAAAAGATACATTAACAACGATAGTTCTTCCAAAACCAATTAAGAAAACCCCTCAAAAACCTAAATACACCTACTATAAAGTGCGAAGTGGGGATAATCTATCGATTATAGCAGATAGAAATGGATGTACCGTAGATCAATTAAAAACATGGAATCGCTTACGCGGAACAAGTTTAGATATTGGTCAGACAATTGTTATAATGAGAAAATAATTTTAATTGACAATTATCAATTATCAATTGTCAACTGCTTACCAATTAAATAATGTCCCAAATAGACTAAAGGAGTTAAACCTACCGCAATACACAATTTTGCTATATAACCTGTAATTCCCATCGTAAAATACTGTTCTAAAGAGATTTTACCCGGAAGATAAAATGCAATCCCTAAAACGATAAACGAATCGATCAATTGAGAAATAACAGTGGATCCAGTTGCTCTTAACCATATGTGTTTATCGCCCGTTTGTTTTTTAAATTGAGAAAATAAAAATACGTCCAACAATTGAGAAACAATAAAAGCAATTATGCTTCCTACAATTATCCACATACTTTGACCAAAAACGGCTATAAACTGTTCATCTTTAACCGGAGAGAAGTCAACAGCGGGTATTTTCATCCCCAGATATAAAATAATAAAGGAATAACAAATAAGTCCTGCAGTAAGAAATGTTAATCTTCGCACTCCTTTTTGACCAAAATATTCATTGATTAAATCTGTTGTCACAAAAACAATTGGCCATGGAAGAATTCCTAGACTTAATGTAAAACCATAGACTTGTATTAATTTCCCTCCGATGAGTTCCGCGGTGATTGCATTCGTAATGAATATGCCTGCTAACAATAGAAAAATGAAATTTTTCTTCGAATGAATCATAGAAAAAATATTACCACAAAATGAATATCACTTAAACCTATGTATTATTCTTTTTCGTGAAATGTAAAAATGAATTCAGTACGACGATTCACTTTATGAAGTTCTTCTGAACATTCTATTCCATCTGAGCATTGATTTAACAATTTAGTTTCCCCGAAATTTTCAACAGTGATTCTATCACGATTAATTCCTTTTGCAATAATATAATTTACACAACTTTCACTTCTTTTTTTAGATAAATCCATATTATAAGCAGATTTTCCTCGAGAATCAGTATGTGAACTTACCTTCATTTTGACTACTGGATTTTCTTTCAAAAACGCAGCTAAGGTATCTAATTCACTTTTACCAATATCACTCAATCCAAAACTGTTATAAGCATAAGAAATATTGTCTAATCGCATTGTAATGAGTTCCGGTGTTTTACGAATTTCTATCTTCTCCTGAAGTTTTCTAATTGTATCAGTAGTTTTAAACTGCTTAACTGATGGATCATATCCCAATTTTGTTGCTGTAATTTGATAATTTACGTTAAAAGGTAAATTTGCTTTTATTTTCCCATAAAAATCGGTTGTAAATTCAAGGTTTTTACCCGTTTCAATGTTTTTCAACTCTATGTTTGCGGCAGGAACAGCATACGAATTTTCAACGTCTGTAACTAACAAATCAAAAGAAACCATTTTTTCTTCCAATGTGAAATTTTTCTCAATAACCTCAGACTTTTTGATGCCGAATGTATTTATATCGACCGCTAATGGTTCATGATCTCCATCACCAATTAATAACGTAAATTGTAAGTCTGGCTTTGTTTTAAATACGAATTTACCATTTTCATCCGTATATAACGTATCAATAATTCTACTTCTATTATTCATAACTAACACTCGAATCCCTGATAATACATTATGATTTCCAACATTCGAAAAAACATAAGATTCAAAATCAACAGTAACATCATTCAAAGAAACAGTATACAAGCGATCCTTTAAATCTCCTCGATTACTCGTGAAAAATCCATGTAAATGAGTTTTATCCAATACAATTGAGTAATCATCAGCGTTTGTATTCATCGGATAACCTGCATTTTTAACATTCGCAATTTCAAAACCATTTGCAGCTGCTACAAAAATATCAAAACCACCAAATCCAGGATGACCATTACTCGTAAAATATAGTTTACCATCGCTTTCAAAAGGAAATATCTCATCTCCAGAAGTATTAATCAATGAACCCGCATTCATAGGTTCTGACCACCTGTTTTGATCTCTCGTACAATACCAAATATCCAAACCACCTAAACCACCTTCTCTATCTGAAGCAAACCAAAAAACTTGGTGATCAGTTGATATGTTAGCATGACTTGAAAATGCATTTTTTTCGTTAAATGAAAATTTTCTTTCTTTTTTAGTAAGCTCATTATATACAAAAATTCCAACTGCATTTGCAGGTTGTTTTTTATTTTTCGGTAATACTTTAGAGAAATACCATAATTTTTCTATGCTATCATAAAAAGCAACCCCTTTGAATTTATGTACTCCATTCCCTTTAATTTTTTTTCTAATTTTAGTACTATCATTGTACAAATAAGACGGTAATAAAATGCTGTTTTCAATTAACCAAGGTGTTTTATTTTTCTTTTTGATTGTAGAAGTCAGAGCTAAACCTTTAGGGTAATATGCTGGTGTATAATCTCCTTTTTCTAAATTAAACGTTGCTAACTCAACTTTATATTTTATTGAATCCTGACGTAATTCTTCTAAATAAGTACCTTGAAAATAGACTTCTAATAAATTTAATCTCGGATCATTACTTGCTGAGACTATAGGGTGAGCATACATTTTTTTCGCATCTTCTGAGGCACCTATATAAATCATTAATTGTATATAGTTAAATGCATCTTCAAACGAAAATTGATCAGTCTTACTTAGTTTTGAATAGAAATGCTTTGCCTCTGTATATTTTTTGATCTTGATAGATGAAATTGCTCCATTTCTATATACATCAGGATATATTTGAGGATCTAAAGAATCTGCTTTAATTAATTTAGCATAAAGTTTACTAGAAACTTTGTAGTTTTTCACTTCAAATTCAATCAAAGCCTTTGCAATTTTCTTCTCTTGTGAAAAGGTAAAAGCAGATACAAAAAGTACAACTACTAAAGTCAACCAAAATCTATTCAAAACCATCATGAAAAAACTAAATATTTTACAATATTATGGATATTTTTTCAGTAAATTGTCACGAAAGCATATTAAAGTAATTTTAATTTTTGTCTACCCAAATTATTTAACTAATTCAACATACCCACTTTCCACAGCGTCACCATTTCCTTTATCAATCACATAAAAATAGGTTCCAGAAGGTAAATAATCGTGACCTAATGATTGTATGTCCGCACTTGGTTTACCATCCCATGTATCCATATATGGAATCTCACTCGTATAAACTTTTGAACCCCATCGATTAAATACAGTTACTTGAACAGTAGGATAATTTTCATGATATCGAATAATCCATGTATCATTTTTTCCGTCTCCATCAGGTGTAAGAACATGAGGTATATCTTTTACTGTACAGCCTATCTTTTCAGTCTGAGTTTGTTTACAATTGTTTTTATCTGTCACTGTTATAGAATATTCACCTTCTGGTAATT
>CANCJF010000125.1 GCA_947378245.1 Bacteroidota bacterium | reverse complement strand
TTTATAAATACATCACCATCTGTAAAAAAATCATATACTTCACCGCTTCCTAGGTTTTCAATAAAATAACCAGATGAGTCATAAATTAGACTTAACAACATTAATGTGATATAAACTAATATTATTATTAAAATATGATTTATCACTCTAATTACTTTCATATCGAACAATACTAAATTAAAATATTAATAACCAACTCTTTGTTTTTCAACTAAAAACTCTGGTTTAACAAAATTCACAAATTTATTCATAACAATTTATACCCTACTTCACTGGATTTGTAACGCTAAGTAGTTAGGAAGTAAAACCTGCGATTAATCTAAATTAATCAATCTACACCTAACTTGCTAATTGTAAACGCAATTTTCGTTGGTTTAGTGTAGAGTTTATTTTCTAGCTGGTTCGCGATACAAAATCCAGCTCATCACGCTAGCTTTCTTTTAGAAAATAAAGCAATTAAAATCAAATTAATGGTATATAAATAATAGCCTATTTTGACTTGATGAAACTCTCTTAGGATTCCTGATTTTTTAAATACATATACACTTAGGTATTACTAACAAAATATTTATACCAGTTGAATAAAATATAATGGCATTAAACCTATTGAAAAATGAAAGTATGCAAAGAAATATAGAAATTAGAACACTAGTTAACATAAAATAATCTGCCAAAATAGCATCGTCTATATTTATTTTTTTAGGTTCATTTTTAAAAACAGAAAAAGCTATTTTATACCCATTTAGGGTGCTTTCACTTTTCACTTTCTTACTCTTTTCCTTATTGTAATTTAAGGGATTTTTTTCGTGGCCTACATATTCAGGATTTTTTAATTCTTGGTTTGTACAGGTTTGAAGAAATGGAAGTAGTAAAATAAGAAGACTTAAGGTTGTAAGATATTTAGTTATGTTTTTCATAGGTTATAATTATTTCTTTTTAAATGGACTTGCCTTCAATTCTGGAGACTAAGTTAAGCTATACTTTAAATTTATGATTTTTATTTGATTTAGCAAATTCTTTAATTGTGGACTTGCTTTCAAATTCTGGAGGCCAAGTTTGTGTCGGATTAACTTCGTTGCTGCTAGGCAGTATAAAATCCAGTGCAGTGGATAAATTAATCTGCCTCGATAATCTTAAAATTAGTAGTGTATGGATATTTTTTTAAAATAGAAATTTTAATTACTTTTTCTAATTTTTGTGAATAGAAATTAAAATACAATTTGCTCCTAGATTCTTTCAAATACCTGATATGATAAGGTTCATAATTGAAGTAAAACAATTTAATAAATGATTGAAATTTTAATAACGGATCATCTTGCATTTGGTCGATCAGATAGTTATTCATATAGCTAATAGAAGATTCGTATTGAAGGAATTCTTTGCTTAAAAATAATATATCATTTTCTTGAGGAACATTCGATTGAGGGACGTAACTACTTAAATCTAATTTGCTTGTTTTCTTTAATGCAATGACATAAGACTGACTACAGATATCAATATCATACAAAATGGAGGGGAAAGCTCTTTGAATTTGTTTTTTTGTTTCAAAATCAAAACAATCAAAGATATAATTACATGGAATGCTAACCTTATAAAATGTATATATAGAATCTGCTTTACAACCAAAATTAATTGAATCTATATCAAGTGAAAGTTTACAATTTGACGGTGGTAATAATGTCAAAATATCGGTAATAAAAGTAACTTCAAAACATTGTGATCCTCGTCTTTTGTCAACTAAATTCGATTTTCTAAACTTATTGTTTAAAGATTTGGATAAATTTTTCTTGAAATCAAAAGGGTATTGAACTAATAGGCTTGCATACAAACTTTGTTGAAAGTGTAAGCTTATAAACTCTTCTTTCCGTTCAATCAAACTAATTGAATCATTGTAAAATGGGCTACTTGTAAGATGACTAGAGGATATATATACTACGCAAGTTTCATTTTTAAATAATGATTTAGGAGAGGTACATGATATAAGCAGAATAAAAAAAAATAAATTTTTAAATAAATTATTCATAATTAATCAATATTATTGGTAGTATCCCATAAAGTGTGTAAAAACCTGCGATTAAACTAAATTAATCAATCTATCCTGCCTCGCTGGATTTGCACCGCGTAGCAGCAACGAAGTTAATTCTGCGATTAATTTCCATCAAACTAAAATTACTCAATCTACACATAACTTACTAACAATAAACGCTATTTTCGTTAGTTTGTTTTTCAATACAAAAATCCAAACATCCACAACGGAATTTTATTGCCAAAACCACTTTCGATGTTATCGGCAACAATATATTTTTCGCCGTCGTAGGACTCGAGTTGTTTTTGTGTTTTTGACTTTCCACCGACTTCAAACAAAATATGTTGATCGATAAAAAAATCACCTATTTTGGGATAGGTTACTTGATGTTCGGTGAGTAGTTGGTTGTAAAAAAACGTTTCTCGTATTGTTCCGGTTTCTGTATTTTTTGGAGCGAGTACGTGCAGTAGGTTGGTGTTTTGAATGTATATTTTATCTGGTTTTTGTAGTGTTTTATTTCCAATACTGTTCGCTGAAAGTTGCTTGATTAATCCACCATGTTCCAATAAATTCAAGTATTTAAGCGTAGTTCGATAATCAGCAATGGATAAATGATTGGATAGTGCTTTGATGTTTGGCGTATATGGTACAGTTGAGCTAATGGCTCCTAATAATTTCTTTAACTTTTCCGTGTTTTCAGACGGGGCTGAAACTACAGCAGGTATATCACTTTCAATAATTAGGTTGATAATATTTAATAATCGAGCAGGATAATTTGATTTTGATTCTTTAAAAAATGGGTAATAACCAATTTGCAAGTATTCATTAAAATTTGCCAGCGGCTTAATCCTTTCATTTATTTCCCGAGCGATTTGTATGTGATTGGACAAGAGTTCGCTTAACGGAACTGCTTCGAATTTTTCCCCATATTGAAAGTTTAAAAACTCTCGGTACGATAAACCATATAATTCGTAGGAAACTTTTCGTCTACTTAGATCTCCATTTCCCTTATAGAGATGAAGTAAGGAAGAACTTGAGTATACGATTCTTAACTCTGGGAATGAGTCATAGATTGCTTTCAATTCATTCGACCAATCTTGGCCTAGTTTAACATTTGGATATTTATGAATTTCATCTAAAAACAAATAGTTTCCTCCACTTTTATAAAAAGTATCTGCTAAATCAAATATGGAATTTGTATAAAAATAAGGCAAATCTAAAGAGGTGTACAAAACAAGGTGTTTTTTTTGTAATTCTTTTGCTCGCTGGAGCATTAAGGTTGTTTTACCTGTACCTCTCGCACCTTTTATTTCAATAAGTCGGTTGTCCCACTCTATTTTTTTGGATAAATATCGCTGAAAATGCGTTGATAAACCTCGAATTAGTCGTTCGGATATTTCAAAAAGTATGTCCATTATTTTATATATATGCGATTAAATGTACCGTAAATATATGAATAAAAACGGAATGTAATCCATTTTTTTATGATTAAAAAACGTAATAGAAACCGTTTTTATATTGTTGAAAAACGGAATCGATTCCTTTTTTTTATTATTCCCATTCCAAAAACTCCATCAAACTGATCACCGAAATTCCTTGGTGTGTGTTTCCATTTACATATAAAACTCCTAAAAGTTTTAGGTGTAACAATAACTTTTTGTTGATTGTTTAAAAGTTGTATGTATGATTATAACTTTTGATTAAGAACACAGACTGAAAGTTGAAAGAACAAAGACTTTCATGTATAATTTATGTGGTTCGAGGCCAGTTTTATATTTATGTTTATTAACTTCTTAGTATCTTTACCTCACGATCCGACCATCAAAGATTGGCTATGAGATCTACTTCGCAAGAAGGACCCGTACATTCTAATTTGAAGCTTAGGAATATAAAAATAAGGTGACGCTACGCAACACTATGAAAGGCCTCAGTCGAAAGATTCTCGCAAGAGACATTGGAATTCAGAACTTTGCAGTAAACCTAATCGTGTTAATGGAGGCTTCGATTAACCGTGGTGTACGGGTTTTTTTAATGGATTTTTTACCTTAGCTTTTGATTGAAGTTTTTTATTTTTTGTTTGGAAATGCTCTCTCAAAGACAACTTTGTTTAATTCTATGCGCAAGTTGAAAAGAAAATACTATTCCTTTAACTAAAATTGATGTATTTATCTATGAATCTAAAAACTCATAACTTTTTATAATACCGATATACTTCATTCAATAAAGCATTCCCTTTTTTAATTTCTTCCTTACGGATTTCAGGATTAAATAAATCTTCCACATAAATATTACTTTGCATTTGAAAAGTCATACTTCCTTTTGAGGTCATCCAACCATATCCTTTGTTAATCGTATGAAGCGCAAATTGAGGAACATTTGGATTCATTAAATCTTTACTCCAAGGATAGTTGTCTGTTTTTAAACCTAATTGATATAATAGTGTTGCTGCGATGTCCGTTTGTGAACCTAGTGTGTTGATTCTTTTATGTTTATAGGCAGGCTTGATCACTTCTCCCCAAAATAATAATGGAATACGGAAAAATGGAGCTACATGTGGACTTTCATTGAAAGGGGTTCCATGTCCGTGATCAGCTACAAATATGAATAACGTATTTTTATAGCATTTTAGTTTTTTCGCTTGTCGCATAAAGCCGCCAATAGCTTTGTCACAATAAATTAATGAGTTCATGTAATCGGCTTCTATGCCATCAAATTTTTTAATCGACTTTCCGGGATGATCATAGGGGGAGTGAGAACTTCCAGTGAAAACGCATTGCATGAATGGTGGTTTGGTGTGTTTGATTTCATCTATAAGAAAACGGTACACATCTGGATCGTAATAATTTAATTTTCCGCGAGGAATGTCAGGTAAATTATTTTCATCGATTACTTTGTCAAATCCGTGATCCATAAGATATCCGCCAATGTTCCCATATTTTAGATCTCCACCAAATAAATAGGAGCTGAAGTATCCTAACTTTTTTAAATCTTGATTAATACTTCCAATTTTACGGTGTTTTTCAGGTTGCATAGTAATTGAAACTTCAGGAATAGCTGGAAAGCCACTAAAAATGGTTGAATTGCCAATTTCTGAAGTGCCACTTGCAGCACGAATATTGGTAAATAATAGACCTTCGGAAGCTAATTTGTCAAAATATGGGGTTGCTCCTTTTGTTTCACTTAAGCATCCCATGGCATTCGCTGACCAACCTTCTAAAACGACAAAAACGATGTTAGGTTTTTTGGTGGTTAGAAAATAATTCGTATGATCTTTAGGATAATTATATAATTCTTTTACAATATGTTGAGAGGTAAGTGTGTCCATTTTTGGCATAAACTCATCAATGTCTGTTCGGTTGTATAATAAATAGCTTTTCGCAAAATTGTAGGTACTATTGATCGATAAATCATTGTTTAAAGGATTTGTAGAGTAAATAGCCGTATTGATGTTTAATGGAATTTGTTGAAATCCTCCTCGAAGCAAAACAAAACTAGTACCGCCAAAAAGTATAAATGTTCCTAAAGCAGCGAGACTTCTGATGAACCAATGTTTTGAAATCTGTAAATTATGAACTTGAAATATCCAACGCATTCCTTTCCAACCTACAAATACCTCTAAGGCAAAAAAGAAAATATACCAAAAAGTATTAGTCCAAGCTGCAGTTCTAAAAACTTCATCGGGGTTAGCTAAATGTTTAAAAACTCGGGAGGTCAATTTGTGGTTCCATTCATCGTATACATTGATTTCTCCACTATGAATTAGACAGGCTATAACGATTTCAAACACGAGAATACCGTAAAATGTACGTGTAATCCATCGTTTATTCGAAACGAGTTTTAGACTTAAAAATAAGATTGGTAGAATACACAATGCACCCGCCATTGCCACGTCTAAGCGCAAAGAAAACACAAAAGATTGTAACCATTCCAGGAACGTAGAACTTTGAAATTTTCTCCAATGAAAAAGTGAAAAAGTGATACGCTGAAAATCGAAAAGTAAAATCCAAAAAAGGAGAAGTTTGAAAAAGTTGAGTGTAAGTTGCTTAAACATTTAGTTTTTTGTTTACAGCAAAAATACGATAAATTTCATGTTCACTTTCTTATCAGTTGTACAGTTTTTGATTTAGTATTCGGATTTTCTTTTTCTTCTTTCTATATTTATACCACAAAAAAAAACAAAATTTATTCTATGACAACTCAGGAATTTCAACAAGATATTTTACAAGGTATTCCAAATGGTTTACCTGCCCAAAAAGCCTACGAAAGTGCTATTAATCACGCTCCAAAGCGTAAGCAAATTTTGTCTAAAGAAGAAACACGATTGGCTTTGGAGAATGCATTGCGTTATTTTTCAAAGGAATTACATGCTGAATTAGCTCCTGAGTTTTTACAAGAATTAAATGATTTTGGGCGAATTTACATGTATCGTTTTCGTCCGGATTACACCATGTATGCGCGTCCTATAGAAGAGTATCCAGGGAAATCTTTACAGGCGAAAGCGATTATGTTGATGATTCAGAATAACTTGGATTATGCGGTAGCTCAACATCCACATGAATTGATTACTTACGGTGGAAATGGTGCTGTTTTTCAAAACTGGATACAGTATCGATTGACTATGAAATACTTGGCTGAAATGACCGAAGATCAAACTTTGGTGATGTATTCAGGTCATCCGATGGGATTGTTTCCTTCCCATAAAGATGCTCCACGTGTTGTAGTGACTAACGGTATGGTTATTCCTAATTATTCTAAACCAGATGATTGGGAGAAAATGAATGCATTGGGTGTTTCTCAATATGGACAAATGACCGCTGGTTCGTATATGTATATTGGTCCTCAGGGAATAGTGCACGGAACAACGATTACTGTATTAAATGGATTTAGAAAAATAAAAAAATCACCTGCAGGATCTTTATTTGTTACTTCTGGATTAGGTGGAATGTCGGGAGCTCAACCAAAAGCAGGAAATATTGCAGGTTGTGTAACTGTATGTGCGGAAGTGAATCCAAAGATTACAAAAATTAGACATGAGCAAGGATGGATCAATGAAGTGATTGATGATATCAATCAATTGGTTGTCCGTGTGAAAGAAGCGCAAGCTAACAAAGAAGTTGTTTCAATCGCATATTTAGGAAATATTGTAGATGTTTGGGAAACATTTGATGCTCAAAATTTACACATTGATTTAGGTTCTGATCAAACTTCATTACATAACCCATGGGCAGGAGGTTATTATCCTGTTGGCTTAACGTTTGAAGAATCGAATGAATTAATGGCAACGAATCCTGAAGAATTCAAACATAAAGTGCAAGCGACGTTAGTTCGTCATGCAGCAGCTATTAATAAACACACAGCAAAAGGCACTTATTTCTTTGATTATGGAAATGCCTTTTTATTGGAAGCTTCGCGAGCAGGAGCGGATGTGATGGCACCAAATCATATTGATTTTAAATATCCATCGTATGTACAAGATATCATGGGACCCATGTGTTTTGATTTTGGGTTTGGTCCTTTCCGTTGGGTGTGTGCTTCCGGCAAACCAGAAGATTTAGCAAAAACAGATGAAATTGCTTGTCAAGTATTAGAAGAATTAATGAAAACGAGTCCAGACGAGATTCGTCAACAAATGGATGACAATATTACGTGGATCAAAGGAGCACAACAAAATAAATTAGTTGTTGGTTCACAGGCACGTATTTTATATGCTGATGCCGAAGGAAGAATGCGTATTGCCGAAGCGTTTAATAAAGCAATTTCAGCTGGTCAAATTGGACCTGTAGTTCTTGGTAGAGATCATCATGATGTATCCGGGACAGATTCTCCTTTCCGTGAAACATCAAATATCTATGATGGTTCTAAGTTTACAGCGGATATGGCGATTCAAAATGTGATTGGCGATAGTTTCCGTGGAGCGACTTGGGTTTCTATCCACAATGGAGGTGGAGTAGGATGGGGAGAAGTAATTAATGGAGGATTTGGAATGTTATTGGACGGATCTGACGATGCAGATAGACGTTTGAAGTCTATGTTGCATTGGGATGTAAATAATGGAATTTCAAGAAGAAGTTGGGCTAGAAATGAGGGGGCGATCTTTGCGATTAAACGTGCAATGGAGCGCGAACCTTTGTTGAAGGTAACGATTCCGGAGTTGGTGGAGGCAGATATCTTGGATAAGTTGTTTACAGAAGAGAAAGTTTAATACTTTTCACTATATATTGTTTAAGGGCTGAAATTCAGCCCTTTTTTTATGAGTTGTTTTGATTATTTATTGGTTTAAAATATTAGTTTAAAATCTAATATTGTTAAATTATTAGGAAAATACCTTATATTTAATTAATTTTAATTTACCGCAGGAAGACACTTCCAGCGGAGCGGGGTCAATATTAAACAGATGAAAATATTGCT
>CANCJF010000124.1 GCA_947378245.1 Bacteroidota bacterium | reverse complement strand
AGATGATTGATTTTATTAAGAATGGAACAAAAGATAATTGGGATATTATACATATTGGGATACCAGAATCTATTAACAGCAAAATTATTTACAAAGAATTAAATGAATTCAATGTTGAGAGAAACGATTTATTGGGAGAATTTTTAAATAGACCAATTTTTATTCTAAAGAGCAAAGCTTGATGAAAAAAGATTTGATGGTTAGTATTTGTTGTTTAACATATAATCATGTGAACTTTATTTCTCAATGTTTAGAAGGATTCATTAATCAACAAACTAATTTTGATTATGAAATATTAATTCATGATGATGCATCTACAGATGGTACACAAGAAGTCATTAAAAAGTATGTAGAACAATATCCGGATTTAATTTTTCCTATTTATCAAAAAGAGAATCAATGGACTTTAGGTAAGAAACCAACTTGGGAATTTAATTTTAATCGGTCCAAAGGCAAATATATAGCTTTATGTGAAGGGGATGATTATTGGACTGATGCTTTGAAATTGCAAAAGCAAGTTAATTTTTTAAATGAAAATTTAAATTTTACGTTTTGCAGTACGAACGTAAATGTATTAGTACAAAATACGGGTGAAATAACGTCTACTGATGCTGATGAATTAATAAAAAATGCTAATATTTATCCAACAGATTTAAACAGTTTTTTAGCACCCTACATTTGGTATACAAGTACAATTGTTTTTAGAAAGTCAATTGTCGAGTCGCATATTAAGGAAATTAATATATTGAAAAATTTCAAGGATGTTTTTTTGCTTTCAATTTTATTGAAACATGGTAAAGGTGTCTTTTTTAATGAATACACTGGTGTTTATAGGGTGCACGAAGAAGGGGTTTGGTCCATGATTTCGGATTACCATAAAATTAAAAACAATAATCAAACTTTTAAATCCATGGCTTATTACCACCATGGAAAAATAAAATTGATTAATGAGTCTTATTTGTATGGATTAATCGATTTATATAATTATAATGAAACTAGTAGATATAATCGTTTTCAAATTGTGGTTAATTTTCTGGTTTTTTGTATTTATTCACGTTCCTATTTCAAATTGTTTCAAAGAGAAATCCTAAAGATTAACTAAATGTTTATTTGGATAAATTACAAGTAGTTTCTGTCGAGTTATTTGTTTATTTATTTATCTTAGCGTTATGATTCAAATACAAAAAAAACAATGTTTTCGTTTTGATGAATTTAACCATGTATTTCAAATTACTCAAAAATGTCCACAGTAATTAAAGTTGAAGATTTATCAAAACAATATCGTCTTGGATTAGTCGGTAGTGGAACATTTAAAGAAGATGTGGTTAAATGGTGGTCTAAATTTAAAGGAAAAGAAGATCCATATTCATTATTAGGAGAAGAGAATGATAGATTAACTAAAGGCGTATCAAATTATGTATGGTCATTAAAAAACATCAATTTTGAAGTTGAACAAGGTGACGTTTTGGGTATTATAGGTAAGAATGGTGCCGGTAAGTCTACTTTGTTGAAAATTTTATCAAAAGTTACGGCTCCAACAACAGGTTCTATAAAAGCTAAAGGTAGAATAGCATCATTGTTAGAGGTAGGGACTGGTTTTCATCCAGAATTAACAGGGAGAGAAAACATCTATTTGAATGGTGCAATTTTAGGGATGAGAAAACATGAAATTACATCTAAGCTAGATGAAATTATTGCCTTTGCTGGAGTAGAGAGGTATATAGATACTCCTGTTAAAAGGTATTCTTCAGGTATGTATGTTCGGTTAGCTTTTGCTGTTGCTGCTCATTTAGAATCAGAAATATTAATTATTGATGAAGTATTAGCTGTAGGTGATGCAGAATTTCAAAAGAAATGTATCGGAAAGATGAAAAATGTGTCTGAAGATGGAAGAACAATTCTGTTTGTTAGTCATGCTATAGAATCGGTTAAAAAATTATGTAATAAAGGAATATTGTTAAAAAATGGATTAGTTTCTTGTCATGGAGATATAGGTAATGTGTTGAATGAATATATGAAAATTGATGTTGGTGTTGAAGAAACAGGTCTTATTCCTTATGATGCAGATAGATATAATACTGGTGAAGCAAAATTTACAAAGGTTCGATTACTTGATAAAAAAGGATCTAAGATTAAAAACATTTTTTATAAACAAAACTTTGTAATTGAGCTTGAAATAGAATTGTTTGAGAAACTTGATTCATTTACTTTTTATGTAATAATTAATGATTCTCATAAAGATAAGGTTGGTTTTATATCAAGTGACGGAAAGTTTAACAATATTGAATTGGATAAAGGGACTCATACTTTAAATGTTTTTTTTGAAAACAATTTATTAGAAGGAGAATATAGTTTAACAATTGCTTTCTGTCATTATCCTTCAGGTATTGACATAGATATTGTTGAACATTCAACAAGTTTTATTGTAAATAGAATTGCAGAAGTTGGGAAAGAAAATTTTACATGGACTAAACATGGACATTTTTTACTTGAATCAGAATTTAATTTATTATAAATTATTATGGAATTAAAAGATAAAAATATTTTAGTAATTGGAGGTGCGGGTTTTATCGGTAGTTTTGTTGTTGCTGAATTATTAAAAGAAAAAGTATCAAAAGTTGTCGTTTACGATAATTTTGCGAGAGGAAAAAAAGAATATTTAACTACTTCGTTGCTAGATGAAAGATGTTCGATTTTCCCAATTGGTGGTGATATTCGTGAAATAGACATATTAAATAAAGCCATGGAAGGAATGGATTATGTGATTTGTTTGGCGGCAATGTGGTTGTTGCATTGTAAAGATTTTCCTAGAACAGCTTTTGATGTTAATATTGCTGGAACATTTAATGTGTTAGAGGCCTGTGTCAATAATAACATTAAGAAATTAATTTGGTCATCGTCAGCTTCAGTATATGGGGACGCAGTAGAACTTCCTATGACTGAAAATCATCCATTTAACAATAAAAACTTTTATGGAGCAACAAAAATTGCAGGAGAAGCGATGTGTACCGCATTTCATGATCGCTATGGATTAGAAATAATAGGGTTGAGATATATGAATGTTTATGGACCACATCAAGATCAAACTGCTGCATATACTGGTGTTGTTCCTATTATGTTAAATAAAATTGATGCTAACGAAGCACCAATTATCAATGGGGATGGGTCTCAAGCGTATGATTTTATTTATGTAGAAGATGTTGCAATAGCAAATGTTAAAGCTTTAAAATCTAATATTACTTACGGTTTTTATAACGTTGGTACTGAAGTTCAGACATCCATCAAAACTCTTTGTGATTTAATTCTTAGTTTAAAAAACTCCTCATTAAAGGTTATTTATAAGCCTTATAGTGAAGATGATGCTAGATCGTTAGTTCAAAATAGGATTGGATCAATCGAAAAAGCTGAAAATGAAATTGGATTTAAATTCGAAACTTCATTAGAGCAAGGATTAAAGAAGTTGATTGATTGGAGAAATAAGAATAACTAATATGTCAGAAATACAAAAAAAATATATACCTATATCTTTGCCAGATACAGGTGAAGACGAGTGGTTAGCTACCAAAGATTCGATAATGAGTGGATGGCTAACAGCAGGACCTAAAGTTAGAGAATTTGAGGCTAATTTTGCGAAGCTTCACCAGGTAAAATATGCTATGGCTGTTACTAGCGCTACAACTGCCTTACATTTAGCTTTAGTTGCAATTGGAGTAAAACCTGGGGATGAGGTGATTGTCCCTGCATTTACTTGGATTTCTACTGCAAATGTAGTGTTGTATTGTGGCGCAAAGGTAGTTTTTGTAGATGTTGATCGTAGAACTTTTAATATAGATGTAAAAGATTTACAAAGTAAAATAACTGATAGGACAAAGGCGATTATTCCTGTCCATCTATTTGGTTTATGTTCAGATATAGATGAGATAAAAAAAATAGTAAAAGATATTCCAATTATCGAAGATGGTGCTTGTGCAGCTGGTGCATCTTATAAAGGACGACCAGCAGGGAGTTTAGGTACAATTGGATGTTTTTCATTCCATCCTAGAAAATCAATAACCACAGGTGAAGGAGGGATGATCACAACAAACGATGATAAATTAGCGGAATTATTGTCATCACTTCGCAATCATGGAGCGAGTATTTCGGAAGAAGAAAGACATAATGGATCAAAGCCATATATTTTACCAGACTTTAATCTGTTGGGTTTTAATTATAGGATGACTGATTTACAGGCTTCTGTTGGGATTGTTCAGTTAAATAAGTTAACTAAATTTATTGAAGAACGAAACAAATGGGCTGAATATTATACGAAACAGTTTGAAGAGATAGATTGGATTATTACGCCAAGTTATAATGAGAATTACAAACATGGATGGCAATCTTATGTTTTATATATTGATGAATCAAAATCTCCCTTGACTAGAAATAAGTTAATGGAGAAACTACAAGATCTTGGAGTTTCTACTCGACCAGGGACACATGCACCTCATATGTTACATTTTTATGCTCAAAAATATAACATAAAACCAGATGATTTTCCTGGGGCAAAAGATTGTAATAATTATTCAATGTCTATACCTTTATTTAATAAAATGAAGATTGAGGATTATGAATATGTTGTGAATTGCATAAATAGTATTAACTTGAAAAAATAAAAATGCAAAAAGAAAAATTAGAAAAAATATTTTCAATTCCAGTTATTTTTCAAGATAATTTGGCAATCATTAATGAAACATCTAGTTTTTATAATCAAGAACAAACTAATGCCTCTTTCTCTGAAAAGTGGATTAAAGTTAATGAAGAGACGAGTACTTTCGCTTTAGAAGAGTTTCAAAAAAAATGGGTGCTAGAATTATATGGATTTAAAACCATTAATGGATTCAAAGAATTTTTAAAAGATAAGTACGTTATAATTGACGCAGGTTGTGGGCTAGGTTATAAAAGTGCCTGGCTAGCAGAATTAGCGCCACATGCTGTTGTTTTTGGAATTGACTTTTCCGAGGCTGCATATGTAGCAGCTAAGCGTTATAAAGAAATTAAAAACTTATATTTTTTTGTAGGTGATATTGCTAATCTACCTTTCAAGGAAAATACACTTGATTTTATTTTATGTGACCAGGTTATACATCATACAGAAAACCCAAAGAAAACTTATGAACATCTATCTTCGTTGTTAAATGAATATGGAAAATTTGCATGTTATGTATATGCTAAAAAAGCATTGCCACGAGAATTGGTTGATGATTACTTTAGACTCGCAACACATAATTTTACACATGAACAAATGTGGGAATTTTCTGATCAATTAACAGAGTTGGGAAAAAACTTAACAGAATTGAATGTGAAATTTAATTGCCCAGATATCCCTGCTTTAGGAATAAAGGGGGGGGAATATGATATTCAGAGATTTATATATTGGAATTTTATTAAATGTTTTTATAATCCACAATGGACTAAAAAAGAAAATGATTCATGTAATTTCGATTGGTATTCACCAAGCAATGCTCAAAGATATTCTGAGGAAGAATATAGAGAATGGGCTATTAGTCTTGGGTTAAGTATTGATTTTTTCAGAAGCGAAGAAGCTTGTCATACATCTATTGTATCTAAATAATTATGTGTGGTCTAACAGGCGTATTTAATATTGGGGGTAATCCAGTATCAACTAATTTGATTAAATCTATGAATAATAAAATTATTCATAGAGGACCAGATGGGGAAGGTTATTACGTTCATGAAAATTTCGCACTTGGTCATAGAAGGTTGGCCATATTGGATACATCTGATTTGGGTGCTCAACCAATGGAATCAAAAAATGGCGAATGGGTTATTGCATTTAATGGATGTATTTATAATTATTTATCCTTGCGTTTAGAATTAAAATCTAAAGGACATACTTTTGTTTCAACTACTGATACTGAAGTGATTTGTGAAGGATTGGTTGCTTATGGAGTTTCTTTTTTTGAACGATTTGATGGAATGTTTGCAATAGCAGCATGGCATAAACCTAGTAAAACTTTATATTTAAGTAGAGATCGTTATGGAATTAAACCATTATATTACTGGTTAAATGGAAAAACAATATTATTTGCATCTGAGATAAAAGCCTTCATGGCTCATCCAGATTTTAAGGTTGAGTTAAATTTGGAGGCACTGAATGAATACTTTACCTTTCAAAATATTTTTGATTATAAAACTCTTTTCCAAGGAGTAAATATGCTACCACCTGCAAATACAGTTAAAGTTGACTCAAGTAATATTACCTCTATCAAACACAACTCATGGTGGAATTATGATTTTTCTCAAACCGATGATAAAATGACGTTTGAGGAAGCGAAAACTGAAACGGAACGATTACTTAAAAATGCAGTTGCTAAACAGATGATTTCAGATGTTCCTGTTGGGTCCTATTTATCGGGGGGTATGGACTCAGGTTCGATTACATCTATTGCTTCAAGTCATGTAAAAAGACTCACCACTTTTACTGCTGGTTTTGATATGTCTTCTGTTACAGGTGTTGAAGCTAATTACGATGAGCGGAGAGATGCTGAATTAATGGCGAATTATTTCAAAACAGAGCATTATGAACAAGTTATAAATGCTGGAGACCTAGCATGGTCGCTACCTAAAGTAGTTTGGCATTTGGAAGATTTACGGGTTGGAATGAGTTATCCAAATTATTATATTTCTAGACTGGCTTCAAAATTTGTAAAGGTTTGTTTGCAAGGTACAGGTGGAGATGAATTATATGGCGGATACCCTTGGAGATATTATAGAGTTTTCCAATCCATTGACCAAAAATCCTATTTTGAGAATTATTATGGTTTTTGGCAGAGACTGGTAAATGATGATGCTAAAAAAGATTTATTTACGAATTCGGTTTACTCTAAAATCAATATTAATAATCCTCGTAAAGTGTTTGAAAAAGTGTTTACTTTTAATGATAAATTAAAATATGATACACCTGAGCAGCATATTAATAATAGTCTATATTTTGAAATTAAAACGTTTTTACCTGGATTATTATTAATGGGCGATAAATTATCCATGGCGAATGGATTGGAAGAACGTTTTCCATTTCTCGATAATGAACTTGTAAATTTTGCTCAGAAAATACCAGTTAAGCATAAATTGGGGAATTTACATAATATGATAAAATTGGATGAGAATAATGGATCAAGAAGAAATAAATATCAGGAATTTGATGACGGTAAAAATGTTTTGCGTAAAGCAATGTATGATTTTATTCCAGAGGTAATAATTAATCGAAAAAAGCAAGGGTTTTCTGCACCAGATGAAAGTTGGTATAGAGGAGAAAATGCGGATTATATAAAAGAATTATTATTAAATAAAAAAACTGTATCTTCTGAATTTATTAATCCCTTATATGTAGAAAAAATAATTGACGAACATATAAATCAAAGAAAGAATCATCGTTTGTTGATATGGAGTTTTATGAATTTTGAATGGTGGTGTAGAATATTTTTAAATGAAGAAAAAATTCAATAATGAAAATAAATTATTTTGATTTAAGAGCTATTAAATTAATTAAACAAATTATTAAAAATCTTGATTTAGATCTAAATAATCAAATTGTATTAACAGAAGTAGGTTCTAAATATTATAAGTATACTCCAATTATAGCATCATTAGCTGGAGCAAAAAAAGTATATGCAATTGCAAGGGATAATTCATATGGTAAAGGAGAAGATAATATTATTGAATGTATTGAATTATGCTCTATTTTAGGTATTAAAAACATTATTTTTCATTTAAATTATGTACCTGCAAATATTATTAATGAAGCAGACATTATAACTAATTCCGGGAATTTAAGACCATTAGATAAGTTTTTTTTATCTAAAACAAAAAAGGATGTAGTTATTTCTTTAATGTATGAAAAGTGGGAGTATCGGAAAAGTGATGTGGATGTAGACTGGTGTATATCAAACAATATAAAAGTTGCTGGTGTTTGGGAAAGTCATCCTCAAGTAAATGTATTTAATTATGTCGGTCAATTAGCAATTAAGTTAGTTCATGAGGCAGGTTTCGAGGTTTTTGACAATAAAATAATTGTTTGGTCAAATGATAATTTCGGAGATACTATTAAACAGGCATTTCTTGATTCAGGAGCAAGTGATGTCCTGCAAACTATTGAAATAAATAAGGTGTTTAAATCTTATAACAATTATGATTTTATTTTTATTTGTCATTATAATGAGAATAGAAAATATTTTGGTCAATCTGGTGTTTTTGATGTTAAAGATATAATTTCTCAAAATCCTTCGATTGGGATAATTCATCTTTATGGTGATGTAGATTACGATTTTCTTGATAATATGGGCGTTAATTGTTTTCCAAGAAAAAAAGGAGAAGCATTACATATGTCTGAAACATTAGGATATCTTGGTTTAAAACCTATAATTAAATTACAAGTTGCTGGTTTAAAAGTTGCTCAAATGTTAAAAAATAATCAATCAGGCGAATTGGTGCAATTATTTTGAAATAATTTAATATTTTATAATGAAAATAGGTA
>CANCJF010000123.1 GCA_947378245.1 Bacteroidota bacterium | reverse complement strand
ACATCTAAGTAATCGTCTTCTACTAAAGAGCCACCTACATTTCCACCTTTTGCTTTAACGAAGGTGAAAGCCATTCCACCACCAACGATTAGGTTGTCTACTTTATCTAATAAACGTTCGATGATAGTAATTTTAGAAGATACTTTTGCACCACCAACGATTGCCGTCAACGGTTTTTCTTCGCTGTTTAATACGCGATCTACACTTTTAATTTCTGCTTCTAACAAATATCCAAACATTTTGTCGTTTGGAAAGTACTTAGCAATAATTGCTGTACTTGCGTGAGCTCTATGCGCCGTTCCGAAAGCGTCATTTACATATACATCTCCATGTTTTGCTAATTCTTGCGCAAAACTTTCTGTACCAGCAGTTTCTTGTTTGTAAAAACGTAGGTTTTCCAACAATAGAACTTCACCCGCTTTAAGGTTAGCACTCATTGCTACTGCTTTTTCACCGATACAATCTGGAGAAAATTTTACATCTAAACCAAGTAATTTACTTGTGTGAGCAACAATGTGTTTTAAGGAATATTTATCTTCAAATCCTTCTTTCGGTCTCCCTAAGTGAGACATTAAAACAACACTACCGCCAGATTTTAAGATATGTTGAATCGTTGGTAATGCAGCACGAATACGTGTGTCATCAGTGATTTCAAGTGTTTCTTTATCTAAAGGAACGTTAAAGTCAACACGGATTAACGCACGTTTTCCGTCGAAATTGTAAGAATGAATATCAGCCATTTTAATTATTTTTTGAAAATGCAAAATTATAAAAAATCGTCAATTTGAGTCATTTATAATTTGTGTCATTCACAAATTGCTACATTGAAGCATTAATTAATTGTTACATTGTTTTATCTTTGTGTAAAACCGAACAAAAATGATTGAAATTCCAAAAACGTACGAACCTACAAAAGCTGAAAATAAATGGTATCCATACTGGTTAAGTAAGGGTTATTTCCATTCTACACCGGATGAAAGAGAAGCATATACAGTCGTAATTCCACCACCAAATGTGACTGGTGTATTACATATGGGACATATGTTGAACAACACTATTCAGGATGTATTAGTCCGTAAGGCACGTATGGAAGGTAAAAACGTTTGTTGGGTTCCTGGAACGGATCACGCATCGATTGCTACTGAAGCAAAAGTAGTTCAGAAATTACGTAAAGAAGGGATTAAAAAATCGGATTTGACGCGTGATGAATTCATGGTACATGCTTATGAATGGAAAGATAAGCATGGAGGAATTATTTTAGATCAATTAAAGAAATTAGGTGCTTCTTGTGATTGGGAACGTACTTCGTTTACCATGGATAAAGAATATTCGGAATCGGTTTTTGATACGTTTATTGATTTATATAAAAAAGGGAAGATATACAGAGGTGTTAGAATGGTTAACTGGGATCCAGAAGCTACTACAGCGCTTTCCGATGAAGAAGTTATCTATAAGGAAGTAAATTCTAAATTATTTCATATCCGTTACAAAGTTGCAGATTCAGAAGATAAGTGGGTGACGATAGCTACTACACGACCAGAAACCATTTTAGGAGATACAGCGATTTGTGTGAATCCAAACGATGCTCGTTATTATTTATTGCATGGGAAGGAAGTAATTGTTCCTTTAACAAATCGTCGTATTCCAATTATTGCAGATGAATACGTAGAGATGGACTTTGGAACTGGATGTTTGAAAGTAACTCCTGCACACGACATTAATGACTACGAATTAGGAAAAAAATACAACTTAGAAACGATCGATATTTTTACGGATCATGGTAAACTGAATGAAAATGGGTTACATTATGAAGGAAAAGATCGTTTTGAAGTTCGTAAAGAAATTGCGAAAGAATTAGACGAGAAAGGTTACATGGTTAAAGTAGAAGACCATATTAACAAAATTGGTTATTCCGAGCGTACAGATGCGGTTATAGAACCAAAATTGTCTCTACAATGGTTCGTTTCTATGAAGGAATTGTCGCAACCTGCGTTGGATAATGTGATGAATGGAAACATTGCTTTCCATCCAGAAAAATTCAAAAATACCTACCGTCACTGGTTAGAAAATGTGAAAGATTGGTGTATTTCTCGTCAGTTATGGTGGGGACATCGTATTCCTGCATGGTATTTTGGTTCTAATCCGGAAGATTATGTGGTTGCAAAAACGGAAGCAGAAGCAATTGCATTAGCGACTGAAAAAACAGGAAGAACGATTTCATCTTCAGATTTAAAACAAGACGAAGACGTATTAGATACTTGGTTCTCTAGTTGGTTATGGCCAATTTCTGTTTTCAACGGAATTACGCAACCAAACAACGAAGAGATAAAATACTATTACCCTACTAATGATTTAGTTACAGCACCTGAGATCATGTTTTTCTGGGTGGCTCGTATGATTATCGCAGGGTATGAATATATGGGAGAATTACCATTCAAAAATGTATATTACACAGGTATTGTAAGAGATAAATTAGGACGTAAAATGTCTAAGTCTTTGGGTAACTCACCAGATCCATTGGATTTGATTGAGAAATTTGGAGCGGATGGCGTTAGAGTTGGAATTTTGATTTCTTCTCCAGCCGGAAATGACTTACCATTTGATACGAGTCAATGTGAGCAAGGAAGAAACTTCGCTAATAAAATTTGGAATGCATTCCGTTTGGTTACTTCTTGGGAAGTGATGGATTTAGAACAACCAAAAGCTTCCATTAAAGGAATTGAGTGGTTTGATGCTAAGTTTAACCAAGAATTAGCAGAAATAGATGCTTTGTTTAAGAAGTTCAAGATTTCTGAAGCATTGATGGCTACGTATAAATTGGTTTGGGATGATTTTTGTGCTTGGTATTTAGAAATTATCAAACCAGGATACCAGCAACCGATTGACCGATTGACGTTAGAAGCAACGATTGGTTTCTTTGAAAAAATATTGAAAATCATTCAACCATTTACTCCATTTATCGCAGAAGAAATCTGGCATTTGATACGTGAGAGAAAAGAAGGAGAAGACCTTGTTATTTCGAATTGGCCAGAGGTTATTGAAGTAAATAAAGAAGTACTTGCTCAATTTAAAGTATCAGAAGAGGTAATCACTAACATTCGTAACGTTCGTAAAGAAAATAACATCGCTACAAAAGTGAAAATGGATTTGTTCTTGAAACAAAACGAAGATATTTCTACGGATTTTGATTCTGTTATCGTTAAGATGGGGAATTTAAGTCAATTGGAATATACGAAAGAAAAAATCGCGAATGCCTATTCATTCTTAGTGGGTTCTAATGAATTCTTTATTCCATTTGGAGATTCGGTAGATGTAGAAAGTGAGCGTAAGAAAATTGAGGAGGAGTTAGAATACACGAAAGGATTCTTACAAATCGTTCAAAATAAACTAACGAATGAAAAATTTGTGTCTGGTGCTCCTGATGCTGTTGTTGCAAATGAGAAAAAGAAAGAAGCAGACGCGATTCATAAAATCGCCATTTTAGAAGATAAATTGGCTAGCTTTGTTGAATAATACTGAAAATCAGAAGCCTATTATGAAAATTTTTTTAGTTATCCTTTTTGCATTTATTTCTATTTCGTCTCAGGCGATTTCTATTGATTATGCATTAAAAATGCCTAAACCACAGAATCATTATTTTGAGGTTGAGATGAAGGTCAATAAAGTATCAGGGAAATTTCTAGATATAAAAATGCCTGTATGGTCACCTGGATCCTACATGGTTCGTGAATTTTCTAAAAACGTCAATTTAGTTAAAGCGAAAGACGAGAAAGGTAATAAATTAGATGTAGTTAAAACGTCAAAAAATACCTGGAGAATTCATGTGAAGGGAGTAAATGATGTGAAAATCAATTATGAGGTTTATTCTTTTGAATTATCTGTTCGTACCAGTTTCTTAGATCAAAGTCATGGTTTTGTTAGTGGTTCTTCTATCTTTATGTATGTAGAAGGAGAAAAAGAAACCGGAGGGAAATTAGATATTTATCCTCATGAAGACTTTAATGTAATTTCAACAGCTCTTCCAAAGGCAAAAGATTCCATTCGTTACGAAAATGCAAAGACGTATGCTTTCATCAATTACGATCATTTAGTAGATTGTCCTATTGAAATTGGTAATCAAGATGTTTTTGATTTTACCGCTGCTGGAGTAAAACATACGGTTGCAATTTATGGCGTTGGTAATTATGATATTGAAAAGTTAAAAAAAGACATGAAGCGTGTGGTTGAAACTGCGACGGCTGTTATTGGTGAAAATCCAAATAAGAACTACACGTTTATCATTCATAATGTGACAGATGGACAAGGAGGGTTGGAGCACATGAATTCATCTACCTTAAGTGTTAGTCGATGGGGATATCAAGGAAAAGATTATCTGGATTTTTTATCCTTGGTAGCACATGAGTATTTCCATTTATGGAATGTAAAACGTATTCGTCCGATTGAATTAGGTCCTTTCAACTACGACCAAGAAAATTACACATCCTTGTTGTGGGTAATGGAAGGGTTCACAAGCTATTACGATGAGTTATTAATGCGACGCGCAGGATATTTGACAGAACAAGAGTATATACAAAAGATTAATTCCATTTTGAATTATGTAGAAGGTTCGGAAGGTTCTCGCGTGCAACCTGTTGCTCATGCTAGTTTTGATGCATGGATAAAAGGGTATAGACCGAATGAAAATTCAGCGAATACCACAATGACGTATTATTCTAGAGGACAGTTGATTGGTGCTGTACTTGATGCAAAGATTATTGCTAAATACGAAGGAACAAAAAGTTTGGATGATTTTATGCGTATGCTTTATGTACGATTTTACAAACACAAAGGAAGAGGTTTTACAGAAGATGAATTTGAGGAAGCGTTATCGGATTTTATGGGTGAGGATATGAAACCGTTTTTGTTGAATTATATATTTGATACTAAAGTTCCGAATTATAAGGAGATTTTCAATGAAATTGGAGTGAATGTAGATTATACAGGAGTTAAGAAACCTTATTTTGGAATGAGTTATTCCAAAGATGGTACTCCAATTGTAAAATCCATTCGTACAAATTCTGAAGCTGAAAATGCAGGGGTAAGTGTTAACGATGAAATTATTGGTTTTAATGGTTTCAGAGTTGATGGAGGTGCTATAGAAGGTAGTTTGGCTGCTTTAAAAAAGGGAGATGAATTTAATTTATTTGTTTCTAGAGATCAAATTTTAATGGAAATTGTATGTAAAATGGGGGAAATTGAAATTCCTGCCTATAAAATGTCTATTAATTCCTCTAGTACGAATACACAATATTGTACGTATTGGTTAAGAACAATTACAAAATAAATATGAAGAAGTTTTATAAATTTTTATTAAATTCTTTACCAAGACCAATCTTAATTCGATTGAGTTATGTGTTTAGATTATTTGCACCGTTATTATATAAAGGTAATAAAGTAGAATGTCCAGTTTGTCATAAAGAGTTCAGCAAGTTCTTGTCCTATGGTTCGGATGTTGCACACAGAGATAATGTGTTGTGTCCCTATGATTTGACTTTGGAGCGTCATCGTTTGATGTGGTTATATTTAAAAAATGAAACGAATTTCTTCACTTCTCAAAAATTGAAGGTACTGCACATAGCACCAGAACAATGTTTTCATAAGTTGTTTAAAAAACAAGGGAATTTGGATTATTTAACAGGGGATTTACTTTCTCCAATAGCGGATATACATTTTGACTTACACAATATTCCTTTGGAAGAGAATCGTTTTGATGTAGTAATCTGTAATCATGTATTAGAGCATGTAGATGATGCAAAACAATGTATGGGCGAATTGTACCGTGTGTTAAAACCAGGTGGATTTGGAATTATGCAAGTTCCACAAGATAGAACAAGAACGGTTACTTACGAAGATCCGACGATTACAAGTCCAGAAGAACGTGAAAAACATTTTTGGCAGTACGATCACGTTCGTTTATTTGGTTTGGATTATCCAGATTGGTTACGAAGTGTAGGTTTTGAAGTTACTGAATACGATCCAAAACAATATTTTTCAAATGAAACGATTGAGCGTTACCGATTGATACCGGAAGAGGTTTTGTATGTAGCAAAAAAGACTTCGACAGGCTCAGTCTAAAGAATATGGTTTCGACTACGCTCAACCATACGTTTCGACTCCGCTCAACCGGACAAATAATAATTATAAATTAACGATATGAAATATTATAATAACATTTTAGAGACAATTGGGAATACGCCACTTGTTAAATTAAACGTACTTACGAAAGATGTAAAAGCCTTGGTGTTGGCTAAAGTAGAAACTACTAATCCTGGTAACTCTGTGAAAGACCGTATGGCGGTTAAAATGATAGAAGATGCGGAGAAATCAGGACTTCTAAAACCAGGAGGAACAATTATTGAAGGTACTTCTGGAAATACAGGTATGGGATTGGCTTTAGGAGCAATCATTAAAGGATACAAATTGATTTGCGTATTGAACGATAAACAATCGAAAGAGAAAATGGATATTCTTCGTGCAGTAGGTGCAGAAGTAGTAGTTTGTCCTACAGCTGTTGAACCAGAAGATCCACGTTCTTACTACCAAGTTTCAAGAAGATTAGCAAAAGAAATTCCAAATTCTTGGTATGTGAATCAATACGATAATTTATCCAATCGTACCGCGCATTACGAACAAACTGGACCAGAAATTTGGGAACAAACGGAAGGTAAAATCACCCATTTTGTAGTAGGTGTTGGAACAGGAGGAACAATTTCTGGTATTGGTAAATTTTTAAAAGAAAAAAATCCAAACATCAAAATTTGGGGAATTGATACCTATGGTTCGGTTTTTAAGAAATACCACGAAACAGGAATTTTCGATAAAAACGAGATATATCCTTATATCACAGAAGGAATTGGAGAAGATATTCTACCAGCAAACGTAGATTTCTCAGTAATAGATCATTTTGAAAAAGTTACGGATAAAGATGCAGCAGTTTATACGCGTCGTTTGGCACGTGAAGAAGGAATTTTTGTAGGTAACTCTGCAGGTTCCGCAATCAAAGGTTTGTTGCAAATGTCTGGGGAATTAACAGAAAAAGATGTAGTTGTTGTTTTATTCCATGATCATGGTTCTCGTTACGTAGGAAAAATGTTTAACGACGATTGGATGCGTGAAAGAGGTTTCTTGGATGAGAAACATACTACTGCAGGTGATTTAATTCAAGAATATTCGGATAAGTCATTGGTTGCTGTATATGCAGAAGAATTAGTTTCGCATGCGGTTGCTAAAATGCGTAAATTCTCTATTTCTCAAATTCCAGTGATGAAAGACGATATGTTTGTTGGATCATTAAATGATTCGCATACATACCAATTTTTGGTAGAGAACCCAGATATGATTAATGCACCAATTTCTTCGATTATGCAAAAACCTTTCCCGATTGTTAAGGAAAATACAAGCATTGAAGAAGTTTCAAAATTGATAAATAAAGATACTCCAGCGGTACTTGTAGAGTTAGCGAAAGGAGGTTATCATATTGTTACACGTCAAGATGTGATCAATTCGTTTGCATAATATTAAGGGTGGCTTCTAAAAATTAGATTTTTTGAGGCAAACCAAAAATTAAATCTGCAGTTTACATTCGTAAATGAGGAATTTAATTTTGCAGTTGAACGATAAAAAAGCAATTTATTAGAAGACACCGAATGCAGTATACTGATCAAATAGATAGGACAATCCTCTTAGCATCAAAACCTAAGAGGATTGTTTCGTTAGTACCCTCCCAAACGGAGTTTTTACACGATATCGGTTTGGAGGAGGAAGTGGTTGGTATTACCAAATTTTGTATTTATCCATCCCACTGGTTAAAAACAAAAACTAGTATTGGTGGGACAAAAAATGTGGATATTGAAAAAGTCAGAAGTTTACAACCTGACCTTATCCTTGGGAACAAAGAAGAGAATACCAAAGAAGACATTGAAGCGTTGCGTGCAATCGCACCGGTATGGATGAGTGATATTTTCGATTTGGAAGATTCGCTTTCGATGATGAAATCAATAGGAGAAATCGTTGAAAAGAAAGTAGAAATGGCGGAATTGGTTCAATGCATTCGTGAACAATTTGATTCGTTTAAACCTAAAAACTCTAATCTGTCCGTTCTCTATTTGATTTGGCGTAAACCATTTATTGGAGTAGCAAAAGATACGTTTATTGATGATATGCTTACACGTTGTGGTTACATCAATGTTTTAGCAAATGAGACTCGCTATCCAATGCTGGATACTATAGGAGAATTGAACCCAGATCTTTTATTTTTAAGTTCAGAACCTTATCCTTTTAAGGAGAAACATACTCAACAATTGAAAGAAATTTTCCCGAAAGCAGAAATTAAATTGGTGGATGGAGAGATGTTCTCTTGGTATGGGTCGAGGTTGAAGAAAAGTGTTGAATATTTTAGAGTGACGTGTGAGGAAGTGACGAGAGACGATGATAAACAAAAAATAAAATAAATGAAAACACTATTAACTTTCAGCTTTCTACTTTCGACTTTCATCTCCTTTTCTCAATATATTAA
>CANCJF010000122.1 GCA_947378245.1 Bacteroidota bacterium | reverse complement strand
AAACAACAAAATCTAAATAATGATTACTCAAAATCAGAACTAATTAATTTCATTGAGATGAATTGGAAAGAATGGAAAAACCATCAAGAGCAAATAAATAACATTAACGAAAAAACAACAAATGAAATAGAAGAAGTATACCAAGGTGTTTTAAATAATTTTGAAAAAAGAAACATTTCCCTACTAGAATTCTCAGATTTTATGGAAAGTTATACCACTAACAAAAACCAATTAAATGAAATTACCAAAAATTGGATAATCTCAAACGTAAAATTGAATTATATAACAAATACTGAAATACTTAAAAAATGAAAAAAATAATTATACTTACTTTGAGTTTACTGATTTTGATAAGTTGTTCTACAGAACATAAAAAATCAATAAAAAAAGAATCGTTTGAACTAACAAAAAAAATGTTAAGTACAACAAAATTTGATTATGTTCATCTCGAAAAACTTCAAAATGAATTAAATCTGTTTGGTAAAATAGTTGCCGATAATAATAAAATGGTGGAAATTTTTCCTGTTGTAGGAGGAAATGTTACGAAAGTAAATGTTGAATTAGGTGATTATGTAAAAAAAGGCCAATTATTAGCTACAATTCGAAGTACAGAAGTTGCAAGTTTTGAAAAAGAATTAGAAGATGCAAAGAATGATGTATTAGTAGCAAAAAACAATTTCAAAGTTGCTAAGGATTTATTTGATGGAAAACTAAGTACTGAGAGTAGTTTAATCGAAGCTAAAAGTAATTTAGATAAGTCACTTTCACAATTACATCGTATCAAAGCGACTTATAAGATATATCATATTAAAGACGGAGCGACCTTCGAAGTACGTGCTCCAATCAGCGGATTTATTATTCAGAAAAAAATAAATCAAGACATGTTATTACGTAACGACAAGTCTGATAACATCTTTGATTTAGCAGAAATTAATGATGTATGGGCATTAGCTAATGTTAATGAGAGCGATATCAATCAGGTTAGACTTGGAATAGAAGCAACAGTAAATACGTTAAGCTATTCTGACAGGAGTTTTTACGGTAAAGTTGATAAAATTTTCAATGTTATCGATCCTGAAACAAAAGCAATGAAAATTAGAATTAAGCTTAAAAATCCAGAATATTTATTGAAACCTGAAATGAGAGCTACAATCAAGTTATCCTATAAAGAGGATGAAAACATGCTTTGTGTTCCCTCAAAAGCAATCATTTTTGATAAAAGTAAAAATTTTGTACTTGTTTATAAATCAAAAAAGAAAATTGAAACAAGACAAGTAGATGTTTTTAGACAAGTAGGAGACTTAACCTATATAAATTCTGGTTTAAAAAATGGGGAAAAAGTAATCACCCAAAATCAGTTATTGATTTACGATTCATTAAACGACTAATTTGCTTCAATTAATTTAAAAATTTGTACATATGAATAAATTTATTCGTGGCATTATTTCTTTCTCATTAAAAAACAAACCGTTTACATTTTTTTGGGTTTCTATATTAGTTATATCAGGATTTATTGCTTTTAAAAATATGCCGATAGAGGCATTTCCAGATGTAACAAATACGCAAATTATTATCGTCACAGAATGGAATGGGAGAAGTGCGGAAGAAATTGAACGATTTGTTACCACACCCATTGAAATCTCAATGAATTCGGTACAAAAGAAAACAAGTGTGAGAAGTATTACCATGTTTGGACTTTCTGTGATAAAAATTATTTTTGAAGATAACGTTGACGATTTCTTTGCACGACAACAAGTTAATAATCAATTGCGAAATGTTTCACTCCCTATCGATGTAACACCGGATGTGCAACCGCCTTATGGACCTACTGGTGAAATTTTCAGATATACTTTACAAAGTTCATCTCGTAATTCTAGAGACTTGTTAACACTTCAGAATTGGGTGATCGATCGACAACTAAGATCAGTTCCAGGTGTAGCCGATTTAGTTGCTTTTGGAGGACAAGAAAAAACATATGAAGTTAGTGTAGACCCAAACAGACTTGCCAAATATGATGTAACTCCATTACAAGTTTTTGAAGCAATAAATGCAAGTAATATAAATGTCGGTGGAGATGTAATCGAAAAAAATGGTCAAGCGTTTGTTGTTCGTGGTGTTGGTTTACTTGAATCAATTAAAGACATTGAAAATATAATAGTTGACGAAGCTTCGGGTAATCCAATATTAGTTAAAAATTTAGCAGATGTTCACGAAAGTTACATGCCACGTGTAGGTCAAGTTGGTCTTAATAAATCAGATGACGTAGTTGAAGGTATCGTTGTTATGAGAAAAGGGGAAAACCCCAAAGAAGTTCTTCAACGTGTCAAAGAGAAAATTAGTGAATTAAATGATAACATTTTACCAAAGGATGTAAAAATTGCTACATTTTATGATCGAGACAATTTGATGAATTTCACAACAAAAACAGTGATGCATAATATGTTAGAAGGAATCATATTTGTTACCGTCATCGTGTTTCTATTTATGGCTGATTGGAGAACCACATTCACAGTTGCTATCATTATACCACTTTCACTTTTATTTGCTTTTTTATGTTTGAAATTAAAAGGTATGAGTGCCAATTTGCTTTCATTAGGTGCAGTAGATTTTGGTATTATCATTGATGGTGCAGTCGTCATGGTTGAGGGAATATTTGTTACCTTGGATCATATTGCACTAAAAAAAGGTAAAGAAGTGTATAATAGACTAGCCATTGGAAGTGTAATTAAAAAAACAGGTACTGAATTAGGTAAAGCAATCTTCTTTTCCAAATTAATTATCATCACTGCCCTATTACCCATTTTTGCTTTTCAAAAAGTGGAAGGAAAAATGTTTAGTCCTTTAGCATATACTCTTGGTTTTGCGTTAATCGGTGCTTTACTTTTTACTTTAACCTTAGTTCCAGTTTTATGTCATTTATTTTTGAATAAAAACATAAGAGAAAAAAACAATCCTTTTGTTAATTTCTGGAATAAACTGGTCGAAAAAGGAATTTTATGGACATTTAAATTTAAACGTAAAACACTAATAATAAGCACTATATTAATTATTGTAATTATTAGCTCTGCAAAATTCTTAGGAACTGAATTTTTACCTCAATTGAATGAAGGTGCATTATGGGTCGAAGCAAAATTCCCTATGAGTCAAAGTTTAAATGAAACAGTGAAGCAGACAGCTTTACTTCGTAAAGAACTAAATAAATTTCCAGAAGTAAATGGAGTAATGTCTCAAGTAGGAAGAAGTAACGATGGAACCGACCCTAGTGGTTTCTATTATGTACAAATGCAAGTCAATTTGAAACATAAAGATGAATGGAAAAGAAAAATCACGATGGATGAATTAGTTCATGAAATGGATGATTCTTTATCTAAATACCAGGGAATAGGATACAATTACTCTCAACCGATCATTGACAATGTTGCAGAAAGTGTTGCTGGTATTAATGCATCAAATGCAGTTAAAATTTATGGGGATGATTTGGAAGAATTGGATAAAATCGCCAATAAAGTACTCAAACATCTCAAACATGTAAATGGAATAAAAGATGCAGGAATTTTACGAAACATTGGACAACCTGAAGTAAGTGTTCTATTAGACCGAGAAAAAATGGCTGCTTACGGCGTTAAAATTTCTGATGCACAAGCAGTCTTAGAAATGGCTTTTGGAGGTAAAACAGCTACTCAAAAATATGAAGAAGAAAAGAAATTTGATGTTCGTGTTAGGTATCAAAAACTCTATCGAAAAACTGAAAAAGATATAAGTAATTTAAAAGTACCAACATTACAAGGAAGTAAAATTCCATTAAAAGAAATTGCAACTATCAAAAAAATAACTGGACCTGCCTTTATTTATCGAGACAATACAAAACGATTTATAGGTGTGAAATTTTCAGTTCGTGATAGGGATTTAGGTAGTACCATTAATGAAGCCCAAGCTAAAATTGAAAAATCAATAAAACTACCTACAGGTTACTCAATTGGTTGGACTGGTGAATTTGAAAATCAAGTTAGGGCTACAGGAACTTTAGGTCAAATGGTTCCTGTCAGTTTAATTGGTATTTTCATTTTACTTTTTATCATGTTTGGTAATGTAAAAGACTCACTATTAGTTTTAACTAACGTTCCTTTTGCAATTATAGGTGGAATTATTGCTTTGCATATTACCGGAATCAATTTTGGAATTTCGGGAGGTGTTGGGTTCATTGCTTTGTTTGGTATATGTATTCAAAATGGTGTAATATTGATTACTGAATTTAAACACAATTTGAAAAATAAATTAGACCTAACTACTGCAATAATTGAAGCAGTTAAAGTGCGTACAAGACCAGTAGTTATGACCGCTTTAATGGCTTCTATTGGATTATTACCTGCGGCATTGAGTTCAGGTATTGGATCAGAATCTCAAAAACCATTGGCAGTTGTAATTATTGGAGGTTTGATAACTGCAACCATATTAACATTGTTAGTATTTCCAATCATTTACTATATTTTTAATAAGAAAAAAATAGAAACATTCGAATAATATTCTCTTAATTTAGTTTCAATAATTACTTTTGAAGTTCAAATGAAACTTCAGAAACACATATTTATTTTTTTACTATTTTTTGTTTTAGCGACTAAAACAGTTATTGCTTATTCATATTTTTTCAATGATTCAGAATTTGAGCAAGTTGAAGATTTAGATCAAGAAGATTCGTCTGACGAAGAAGATTCCGAAAAAGAAACATCCGAAAAAGAATTACACCTTAACTTTCAGTTAGTAAACAATATGGAACTTGCAGATGTAAGTTCAATTTCCAAATCAAAAATTGGTTATTATACGTATCGTTATATAGCACCAATACTCGATACTTTATCTCCTCCACCCGACTTAGTTTAAACTTAGAAAACAAATCGCTTAATCGGTTTATTATTTACATTTAAACGTTTCCAAAATGATACTTTATTCAAATCTAAAAAAAGACATACCTGCGGGTTTAGTTGTTTTTCTTGTCGCACTTCCATTATGCATAGGCGTTGCATTAGCCAGTGGAACATCTCCAATGTCAGGAGTTCTTTCTGGAATTATTGGCGGTATCGTAGTAGGTATTATTAGTCGCTCACACATCAGTGTAAGTGGACCAGCGGCTGGATTAACTGCCGTAGTTACTTCTGCCATTCATCAATTAGGAGATTTTCAAACTTTTTTGATGTGTGTTGTTATTGCTGGTATTTTCCAAATTATTAGTGCCTATTTAAGAGGAGGATTTGTTGCCAACTACATTCCTTCCAACGTAATCTCAGGGTTAATTGCATCAATAGGTATCATCTTAATTTTAAAACAAATTCCTCACGCATTTGGGTATGATGGAATTGCAGAGGAAGATTTTTCATTCATTCAATCAGATCATAAAAATACATTTACCGAATTATTTGAAATATTAAATTACTTCTCTTATGGAGCCATTGTGATAAGTATACTATCTATTCTTGTTATCGTTTTATGGAAAAAGATACCCATTAATTGGCTTAATATTATCCCTTCGTCGATCATTGTCGTGATTTTAGGAGTTGGTCTAAATCACTTTTTTAAAGTATACTTTCCTTTTTTAACCATACATAACGACCACTTAGTGTCTATCCCAAAAATTGATAGTTTAAATTCTGTTTTTACTTATCCAACTATTGAATCATTAGCGAATAAAGATGTTTGGATTATCGGTTTTAGTATTTTCATTATCGCTTCGTTGGAGTCATTACTTAATTTAGAAGCAGTGTCTAAAATCGATCGACACCAACGTAAAGTCTCCCCAAATCGTGAATTACTCGCTCAAGGATATGGAAACTTAATTGCAGGATTAATAGGTGGAATTCCTATCACTTCTGTGATTGTTCGTAGTTCCGTAAACAATGATGCGGGAGCGAAATCTAAAATGTCAACCATTTTTCACGGTATACTTTTAATTTTAAGTATCCTGTTATTAACGCCTATATTAAATCAAATACCACTTGCTTCACTTGCTGCAATCTTAATTATAACGGGGTATAAATTGGTAAATCCTGAAGTTTTTATAGAGAAATATAAAAAAGGATGGAATCAATTCATTCCGTTTTTTGTAACCATCGTTGCAATCTTCTTCTCCGACTTATTGGTTGGAACTCTAATTGGATTGGCTGTTAGCATCATTTTCATTCTAAAGAGTAACCTCAAAAATCCGTTCAAAATAAAAACGGAAAAAATGAACGTAAAAGAAACGATTACCATCGAACTTCCAAACCAAGTATCTTTCTTAAACAAGGCTTCCATCAAAAACACCTTATGGAAATTACCAAAAAACTCAAACGTTATCATTGAAGCCAAAAACAGTGATTTTATTGATGAAGATATTCTAGAGATTGTTAGGACTTTCAAAAAAACCATTGCAGTAGAAAATAATATCTCATTGAATATCTATGGGTTCAAACAAAAATTTAAAATTGAAGACCAAATTCAATTCAATAATGTGATTGACAAAGAAGAACAACAAAACCTTACCTCGCACGAAATACTTGAAATCTTAGTAAACGGAAACAAACGTTTTGCAGAGGGTGAATTTTCTGAAAAATATTTAAACGAACAGGTACTTGCTACATCTCATCATCAAAACCCAATAGCTGTAATCGTATCCTGTATTGACTCTCGAACAAGTCCAGAATTAGTGTTTGACCTTGGAATTGGAGATTTAATTTCAATACGTATTGCTGGGAACATTATCAATAAAGAAATAATTGAAAGTATTGAATTTGCATGCCAAAAAATTGGGACAAAACTAATCGTAGTACTTGGACACTCCAATTGTGGGGCTGTGACGTATGCCATAAACTCTGGAACAGAACAATATTCAACCATTACCTCAAAAATCCAAAACTCTATTGAAATTTGTGGTTGTAATGCCGAAAAAATGAAAGAGGAACCGGAATTATTAGATAAAGTAATTAAACTAAATACGAATAATTCAATTACCGAAATTTTACTGAACAGCTCTTATTTAAAACAGGAAATTGAAACACAAAACATGACTATTGTATCTGGATTTTATGACACTCGAAATGGATTGGTAGATTTTGTGGAATTTTGATTTTATTCAAATTTGATAAATGGATGCAATGCCGTACAGACGCGATGCGTCGCGTCTCTACATTGCATCCATTTCTTCCACCTGTGTTTCCCAAAGGGAAACAACAACATCTAATTCTTTTTTGATTCCATCATATTCTGCCAACACTTTATCTGCATTTGCTTTATCCGAATAATCCAAATTTAAAATCACCTCATCCATCGCTTTCACCTTATTCTCTAAGGTTTCAATCTGCTCTTCTGATCGCTTAATCTGATTTTGCAAGGAATTCTTTTTACGCTTCAATTCTTTTTGCTCCTCCTGCGACAACTCTTTCGTCTCCTTGAGCGGAGTCGAAAGACCTACTTTCTTCTCTTCGTCACTCTTCACTTTCGTCACTACTGTCCCTGAACCTGTTGAAGAGTCGCTCTCTACACTCATTTTCTTCGCCAAATACTCTTTCACATCGTAATGGTAAATTTTCAAGGTCTTGTCTTGTATATCCCAAATACGGTTGGTTAAGCCATCTAAGAATTCACGATCGTGAGATACAACAATAAACGTACCTTCATAATTAATCAAGGCACGTTTTAATACCTCTTTCGATTGAATATCCAAGTGATTGGTTGGCTCATCCAGAATCAAGAAATTACATGGACTTAATAGCAACTGACATAAAGCTAAACGTGTACGTTCACCTCCTGAAAGCACCCCTACTTTTTTATCCACCTCTTCTCCTGTAAACAAGAATGTTCCTAAAATCGAACGCAAATCTTTACGGATTTCTCCTTCTGCAATATCATCAACAGTTTCGTAAATCGTTTTATTTACATCCAATTTTTCTGCTTGATCTTGCGCGAAATAGGTGATTTTTACATTGTGACCATAATTCACTATTCCGTCACCATCCAAGGTACCCATGATGCGTTTTAACAAGGTAGATTTACCCACACCATTCGGACCTAACAAGGCGATTTTCTCCCCGCGACCAACCGTTATGCTAATTTCCTTAAATAAAACTTTGTCATTGAAGGTCTTACCCATACGTTCCATTTCCAATATCCATTTCCCTGGTTGTAAACTCAAAGGGAAAGAAACTTTCATTTTGGCAACGGCATCATTTTCAACCTCAATAATTTCGGTTTTATCTAACTTCTTCATCAAGGATTGTGCGAATGCAGCTTTACTCGCTTTTGCACGGAATTTATCAATTAATTCCTTCGTATGTTTAATGTCTTTTTCTTGTTGCTTCTTCGCATTGGTCATCAAGGCTAGCTCCTCTTCACGTCGAATTTTGTACAAAGAATAAGGCAACGGATAATCATTTACTTTTCCTTGAGAAATTTCTAAAGTTCGTTTGGTTACATTATCCAAAAATAAACGGTCGTGCGAAATTACAATTACAATACCTTCAAATTTGGTCAGGTAATTCTCTAACCACGAAATCGAAATGATATCCAAGTGATTGGTTGGCTCATCGAGT
>CANCJF010000121.1 GCA_947378245.1 Bacteroidota bacterium | reverse complement strand
TTGAAGAAGCTAGTATTAATTTATCAGGGATGTCTAATCTGTTGAATTTATTAGTACATGAACGAGATTATAACAAAAGATTAGTTATTGGAAGAGATTTAATTCAAGCTGAAAAAAATAATGAAGTATTGGTCCATCATATTTTTGTTGAATTAAGTAAAAATTATGTCACTCCTTTTGATAGAGAGGATATTTATGGATTAGCTAAAACACTTGAAAATATTGGAGATTATTTATGTATAACCGGAAAGAAAATAAACTTTTACAAATTAGATCCTACAGAAGTGGGATTACAAGTAATGGTAAAATCTGTATTATCTTCAGTGGATGCTGTAGGTGAAGCTGTTCTGGAATTAAGAAATTTTAAGAAAGGAAAAATAATAATAGACTCTATCATTAAAATCAATGAAACTCAAATTAATGTAAATGATAATTTTTATCAATGTATAGATGCACTTTTTGAAGAAGAAGATGATCTAAAAGAAATCATTAAGAGACGTGAAGTTTATCATGTGTTAGAAGTGATTTCTGGGAAATGTAAAGATGCTGGAACGTTTTTAGAAGCAGTGGTTATTAAATATTCTTAATTTTTAAATATTGTAAATGATTGAATATTTTAAGTTGCAAATTGGGTTAAATTCATATAAGAAATTTAGAGTTGTTTTTATAAATGAATTGAGTATGATTAAGTAAATTTGCGTATAAAATACTAACTGATTACCTATGTTTTCAATATTATCTAAGATTACAAAACTAAAAGTAAAATTATTGATTCAATACGGAATAATAATTTTATTAACTTCCATATTGGTGGGGGTAATGTTTGTCTCGTTAAAGAAAATATCAAATTTTTCAGATACAAAATCCGTTTCGCAAGATATAAATATTGAACTTCTTCAAATGAGAAGGGCTGAAAAGAATTTCGTGTTGGAAGACCTTCTTAGTGAAGATTTTTTCACCAATAATACGAGTGAAAACATTTCTGATTTCGATAGATTATATCTTGAATCATTGAAAAAGATGGATGTATTATTGAAAAGTGATGTTGTAAATGAGTTAAAATGTCAAGATTCTATATTTGAAGCTAATATTCACATTCAAAATTATTACCAATCATTTCATTTATTAGTAGGTGAATACACTAAGAAAGGATATAAAAATTGGGGGTATGAAGGTAGATTAAGAGATGCGATTCATAAAATAGAAAAAGGTTCAATGCCTTTTGATAAAGTACAAATGTTAACCCTAAGGAGATATGAAAAGGATTTTTTGTTACGAAAAGACATTGAATATGTTCAAAAATTTGATGATGCTTTTAAAGAATTTAAAACCGCCTTGCAAAAAGAAAACAATGCACAGCTTATTTCTGCGTTGAATGATTATAATAAAGAATTTCATAATGTAGTGATTTCTGAACAAAGCATCGGGTTGACTAAAGATCAAGGAATAAAAAAAGAATTATACAACTCTTTATCTCAGGCTGAAAGTTTGTTAGGGAGAGTCAATACTCAGATTAAAGAGTATGTTAACCAAACGATTGTAAACACCTATTTTTTATTGGCGGTATTGTTCTTAATACAACTTTTAATCGCTGTTTATTTAGCAAGTACATTCGCAAATGCCTCTACAAAATCAATAGTTGTAATTAAAGATGCTATTACTGAACTTTCTAATGGGGTATTTCCTGATAAAATTTTAACTTCAAATCTAGATGAAATTGGCCAAGCTTCGATTTCCTTTAATAACCTAATCGATAGAATAACGATCGCTTCTGATTTTGCTCAGAAAATTGGGGAGGGTGAATTAGAAATTTCTTATGACGAAAAGTTTAATAACGACGTTTTAGCGAAGTCACTGCAATCGATGCATTTTCAGTTAAAATTAGTTTCGGAAGAAAACGAAAAAAGAAATTGGATAAATGAAGGATTGGCAAAATTTGTTGATTTAACGAGAGATACAAGTGATATTCAACGATTTTATAATACTATATTATCTAATATTGTTAGGTATATAGGTGCAAATCAAGGTTATTTATATTTATTAAATGATGATGCTAAAAATAGAGAGGATCATTACATGGAAATTAAAGGGATTTTTGCCTACGGGAAAGAAAAATTTATAAATGAAGAAAATAACAAAATAAAATTCCAAGAAGGTCTTATAGGTCAAGCTTGGTTTGACATGGAAAGTCTATATTTTACAGAGTTTCCAAAGGACTACGTGAAAATTACTTCTGGTATGGGTGAAGCTACGCCAACATGTATTTTTATTAGCCCTCTAATCGTAAATGAAGAAATTGTAGGTGTGTTAGAAATTGCTTCTTTTGGAGTTTTAGAAAAACATAAAGTTGAATTTATAAATAAAATAGCAGAATCTATAGCTAGTACTATTACAACGGTTAAAACAAATGAGAAAACAATCAAGTTGTTAGAACAATCTCAATTATTAACTACTGATTTACGTGAACAAGAAGAAGAGATTAGGCAAAATATGGAGGAGATGAACGCAACAAATGAAGAAATGAATCGAAAAGAGCGATCCATGAATCAACGAATTAAAGAACTTGAATCTGAACTAGAAAGACTTAAATCGAATTCGAATGACTATGAAAATGCAAGTCAAAACTAACGTGTTATTTTTTTGTTAAGTAATTGTTATCCTTTATTAAATGAGTATTAATCGCAACAAAATAAAGTACTTTTGTAAACTAAAATAAATATATATGCTGTCTGGAATATTAAAATTCTTTCTTCCAAAAGATAAAATCTTTTATACTTTGTTTGAAAATGCAAGTGCCAATTTAGAATCTCTAGCTGAAAAATTAGTTTTAGTTGTCCATGAATCTGATTTCAATAAAAGAGGAGAAATAATAAAACAAATGGAAGAGTTAGAACATCAAAACGATGTGTTAACCCATACTATTTTTGTAGAATTAGGTAAAAATTTCATTACTCCGTTTGATCGTGAAGATATACATAGCTTAGCAACTGCATTAGATGATATTGCAGATTACATATATGCATCAGCTAAAAAAATCAATTTTTACAAAATTAATCCGGATGACCAAGGGGTTCAAAAAATGGCAGTAGTAATTAAAGATGCCGTTTTAGCTGTTAATAGTGCAGTTATTGAATTGAGAAATTTAAAAAACACGCAGAAGATAATTGATTGTGTTGTTAGGATAAATAGCGCTGAAAATCAAGGGGATGATATTTTTGATTTAAGTATAGATCGTTTATTTGAACATGAGTCTGACATTAAACTATTGATTAAAAAAAGAGAACTATATCAATCATTAGAAATCGTTACTGATAAATGTGAAGACGCTGGAAATGTAATTGAATCAATTGTAGTTAAATACGCTTAAATATTCGTTGTTTATGTTTACATTATTAATTGTTGTTATTGTTATTGCGCTTTTATTCGACCTAGTCAATGGTTTTCACGATGCTGCAAATTCAATAGCTACTGTCGTTTCAACAAAAGTATTAACACCTCTTCAGGCAGTTATTTGGGCTGCAGGGTTTAATGTCCTAGCCTTTTGGGTGTTCGACATGAGTGTTGGTAATACCGTTGCTAAAACGGTAAATAACAACGCAATAGATCTTTGGGTAATCTTATCAGGATTATTAGCTGCAACTTTTTGGAATTTATTAACCTGGAGATTAGGAATCCCTTCTTCATCTTCACATACGTTAATTGGTGGATTTGCGGGCGCTGCAGTTGCTCATGCTGGTTTTGGAGTGATAGATTCTAGTGGTATTCTGATTATTATAGCATTTATTTTTCTTGCTCCAATTATTGGTGGAATACTAGCATTCGGTATAGCATTGATTACCATGAGTCGAAGATTTGTATTAAAATTTTTGGTGGTTATTGCTTGTTCTCTTGGAATATATTTCCTTATGGATTATATGGTTGAATACATGGATATGAAAAAGGAAATGATGTGGATAGTCGTAGCTATGTTAGTTATTTTTATTCTTGCTTATATTTATTATATGATTGTCCATGGAAAGAGGCAAACAGCTTTGAAAGAATCTAATATGTATAAAAGATTACAATTACTTTCTTCAGCAGCATTTTCACTCGGACATGGCGGCGCTGATTCTCAAAAAGTAATGGGTATTATTTGTGCTGCTTTATTAGTATATGGGAATTTAGAACGAGAAGGAAAAGTGAAAGAAGCTATACCTTCACATTTTAAAATTTCAGAAATGCTTCAAATTTCATATAAAAATGAAGAAGGTAAACATCATAAATTTAAACCAATGTTTGGAGAGTTTAATGGTGTGCTTTTTTATATGAATGATGATGAAATTATTGATGCTAATAATCAAGAAGTAATTGTGAGTAACAATAAATTAAATAAAACTTATTCAAAATCACACAAGATTACGAGCATAAAAGACGAAAAAGAATTAAATGATAAATTGCAAAAATTAACAGTGTATTCTAAAGGACACGGAGTGTATGATGCAGGATCAAATGAACTTATTTTCAATAAAGATCACTTAAATAGCAATTATTCAAAAGCTGGTCTATTTAATGATTTTGTAGATAATGGAGTTTTAAAACACGGAAGTAAGATTGTTACAAAGGTGAATTCCGAAACAATGCCGTTTTGGATTTCTTTCGGTTGTTATTTAATGATTGCTATTGGTACCCTTTTTGGTGGATGGAAAATCGTTAAAACAATGGGGTCGAAAATCACTAAAGTATCTCCTTTGGAAGGTGTTTGCGCAGAAACCGCTGGTGCCTTAACTTTATTTGTTGTAAGTAATCTTGGAATTCCAGTCTCAACTACACATACCATTACTGGTTCTATCATTGGTGTAGGCGCTACAAAACGTTTAAGTGCTGTACGTTGGGGGGTAACAATCAATCTACTTTGGGCTTGGGTATTAACGATTCCTGTAAGTGCTTTATTAGCTGCAGGTTTTTATTACTTAATCTGTATGTTTAAATAATTAATTTAAAAAAATCTTATAATTGAAGAGTGCTCATTTGGGCGCTCTTTTTTATTTTTTATAAAACGCTTTTAAAACGTTATTAATCCCTATTAAATAATCCTCTATGTTTTCTTATATACCTTATATGGTTCCGTTCACCCATAAGTTTTTTTATTTTCAATCTCAATTTCTCTTCAAAAGTCCGAAGTTCTCTCAATAATCTCAAATCCTCCAACAATATTCCTAAATTTCTTAATGGTCCGGTCTAAACCCCACTACTCAAACTTTTTCTTATATGCCTTATATTGTTCAATTCCCTCCCTTACTTCCATTTAAAAGTCTCCATAAAACGTTTCAAATCTACTTTTAGATAATCTAAGGTAGGTTTAATTGAATCGTAATTAGGACGTGTGTTAAAGTAAATTACCCCACTTACAAATCGAGAAGTAGAATCCGTTAAGTAAAACTGAAATGGGGACGCTACATCGCCTTGTAATTCAAAAAAAGTTCCGTATACTTTATCTTTTTGTCTTATAATATTTTCGTCTTCGATAGCAGTAGCTTTAATTTTATGATCATCTACTTTACTTATGGAGAAATTAACGTATTCAGCCAAGGGTTTGGTCATTTCAATGTATGAAAAGTGTAAGGTTCCGTTTAAAGGACCTAATTCTATATCCCTATGACATGTGCTTTCTTTTCCGTATTCAACTTGTTTAACATTAAATATAGATGGAATGTCAAAACTATACGGGCAATCTGGTGAATAGTTAATGTATGAATGTTCAGGAAGATTCACGTCGAGATAGGTAGGTGGCTTAGGTATCGTTAGTTCATTCGAACCACAAGATGATATAGTTCCCGATAATATTAGAAGACCTAGAATTGTTTTCTTCATGGATTTAATTTTCAAAAGTTGTTTCATTCAGTTTATCGTTTAATAAAACACGAATGGTTTTAATTCTTTTTTTATCTGCTTTTTCTACAATTAACTTGTAATTTTCAAATTCAATGTGCTCTTTATTACGTAAAATTCGACCTGCCTGTTCTACCATAAAACCACCTAATGTGTCAGACTCTCCTTTGTTTGCTTCAAATTCTTTTCCATCAATTTCTAATACTTTGTAAAAATCTACAAGGGCGGTTCGTGCTTCAAATTGGTAATTATTATCTGAAATTTTCGTGAAATTAATTTCTTTTTCATCGTATTCATCGGTAATATCACCGACAATTTCTTCTAATACATCTTCCAAAGTGGCTAATCCACTAGCACCACCATATTCATCAACAACGATACTCATGTGCATTTTCTTACTCTGAAATTCTTTTAGTAAATCATCTAATTTTTTGTTTTCAGGAACAAAGAATGGTTTGTGAATCAAGTTTATCCATTCAAATGTTTCTTCTTCCTCTAAATACGGAAGTAAATCTTTAATGTATAAGATACCAATTACATTGTCAAAAGTGGACTGATAAACAGGTATGCGAGAATATCCTGCATGTAAAATTATTTGAAGTACTTCTGTGTAAGTAGCATTATTATCTATTGCTACGACTTCCATACGAGGTCGCATAATTTGTTTAACATCCGTATTTCCAAACTTGATGATGCCCTCTAATAGTTTATGATCTTCTTCTGAAGTGGTTTCTTCCTTTGTTAATGCTAAAATTTGTTCAAGCTCATCAGTAGATATTTTGACCCCTCTCTTTCTTGCATATTTATGAATTAAACTTGTCCCATTGACTAAAAACCTCTTTAACCAAGAGAAAGGAGGTAAGTTTCCCATAAATAATAATACAGGCGACATGAACTTGGCAATCGTTAAACCGTTTTTAGTAGCATAAACTTTTGGAATGACTTCACCTACTAATAAAATAATTGTTGTAATTAAAAACACATCAATGACAAATCTAAATAATTCGTTTTCAGTTGAATTACCGAAGACTGCATCTAGTAAAAAACTAGAAATTATTACGACTCCAACATTTACAAAATTGTTTGCAATGAGAATGGTAGCTAATAAATCTTGTGGTGATTTTAATAATTTTCGTGCTGTTTCCGCTTGTTTACCTTCTTCGTTTTTTAAAACTTCCTTTTCGATAGGTCCCATGGAAAAATAGGCCACTTCAGATGCGGATATTAATGCGGAACAAATGAGAAGAATAAGTATGGTTAACACACCAAAAATAACAGTTCCACTGATATTAGAAGTAGTTGTTTGTAATAGAATTAAAGAGATAGCTTGCATAAGTTAAAATGGTAATTCATCAAGGTCATTGATTTGAAATCCCGAAAGTGGAGTAGGTGAGTCGGGAGTATCTAATGTCGAATAGTGTTCAATACTTTTTTCGTGTGTGTTGTCAGCATTGAAAATTAAGAAGGAATCTAAAAACAACTCATAACCACGATGGGTAACTCCTTCTTTGGATTGCCAAGTACGAGATTTAAGTTTTGCTTCTATATAAAGTTGTTGACTTTTTTTGATTTTTTTATAAACTTCTTTCGCTTGATCTCCCCAAGAAGTTACTGTATGATAGTCATTTACTTGTTTTTTATCCCCGGAAGATTTATCTATAAAGAAATCAATTGTAATTAATGTAAAACGACAAATCGCACCGCCCTTGTCAAGATGTCGCAATTCAATCTTTTCACCAACAGTCCCAATCAAAACAACTTTATTTACTGAAGTTAGCATATACTACAAATATAGAAAAATACCACCAAAGACTTAACTCCCATTAAGTAAAAATATATAGAGCCTCTAAATCCGTCTCCAATCTGCTTCTCAAAGACCAAAGGTCTCTTAATCGTCTATAATAGTTAATCTACCAACATCTTAACTTCTCAATTTCTTAATGTTTCAAAAAAAATCTAAATTATCCTCTTTCTGCTTCAAAAAAACGTACATTATTTATATGGTTTAATAATTTAATCATTATCCTACTCTCATCACTAAGTTTACCTTGAGCTTATTGAAGGGTCACTCATTTCTTCCAAATAACGCTCGATCAATCTTGGTATCGGAAATCTGCCTAACTCCTTTTTCTCCACCCATTCATATTCACTATTTTCTTTGAATATTTTTGGTAATTCATTCATTCTCCAAAAGGTAGTGTATATATGTTGGTGAGAAAGTATATGCTTCACATCTGATTTCGCCAGCGCTACTTCTACATCAAACAATGAAATTAACGCTTCTTTTACCTGATTCAAATCTTTAATCTCTTCTTTTTCAATTAAAGGGAATTGAAACATGTTTTGCCAAATGTCCTTTTCTTTTCTCTTTGTTAAAAGTAGATGGTATTCATCTTCAATATGTAAAAAATGAAAATAGCGATTTCGAACTTTGGTTTTACCTTTTTTAACAGGTCGTATTTGAATCGTATTATTTTTACGTGCTAAACAAGATAATACAAAAGGACATGTTTCACAATCTGGATTTGTTGGAGTACATTGCAAAGCTCCAAATTCCATGATTGCTTGATTGTGTTCAGCTGGAAAATCTCGATTTAATAAGTCGTTTGCGAGTGTGTTAAATGTATTTAAACCATCTGTACTATCAATTGGGGTTGATATGTCGAATAATCTTGAAAGAACTCGAAAAACATTGCCATCGAC
>CANCJF010000120.1 GCA_947378245.1 Bacteroidota bacterium | reverse complement strand
GCATGAAATGCTAATTTAATCAACATCCAAACCGCCGCAAATAATAAACCAATTTTGATTGTCTTTTTCATGAAATTATCTATTCATAGATGCTAAAAACTCTTCATTCGATAACGTATGATCCATTTGTCCTTTTAAGAATTCCATCGCTTCCACAGGATTCATATCTGCAATATGTCTTCTCAATACGTGAACGCGTTGTAATACTTCTTTTTTAACCAATAGGTCATCACGACGCGTACTAGATGAAATAATATCAATCGCAGGGAAGATACGACGGTTCGCAATTTTACGATCCAATTGTAACTCCATATTACCCGTACCTTTAAATTCTTCAAAGATAACTTCGTCCATTTTGGATCCAGTCTCAGTCAAGGCAGTTGCTAAGATAGAAAGTGAACCTCCATTCTCAATTTTACGTGCAGCTCCGAAGAAACGTTTTGGTTTGTGTAACGCATTTGCATCCACACCTCCAGAAAGTACTTTTCCGGATGCTGGTGAAACGGTGTTATAAGCACGCGCTAAACGTGTAATAGAATCTAATAAAATCACAACATCGTGACCACATTCTACCATACGTTTTGCTTTCTCAAGTACGATGTTTGCAACTTTCACGTGACGTTCAGCTGGTTCATCGAATGTAGAAGCGATAACTTCTGCTTTTACGCTACGTGCCATGTCTGTAACCTCTTCAGGACGCTCATCAATCAATAATACAATTAAGTATACTTCTGGATGATTTGCAGCAATCGCATTTGCAACGTCTTTCAATAACATGGTTTTACCCGTTTTTGGTTGAGCTACAATCATACCACGCTGACCTTTTCCAATTGGAGCAAATAAGTCCATGATACGTGTAGACATACTTTCGTCTTTATGTCCTGTAAGAATAAACTTCTCATTTGGAAACAAAGGAGTCAAATATTGAAATGGTACACGGTCACGTATATACGATGGATGTCTACCATTGATGGAATCTACTTTGACTAATGGGAAGAATTTTTCTCCTTCTTTAGGAGGACGAATAGTTCCTAATACGGTATCTCCCGTTTTTAAACCATAATGCTTAATTTGACTTTGAGATACATAAACATCATCTGGAGATGGTAAATAGTTATAATCCGATGAACGTAAAAATCCAAAACCTTCTTGAATCACTTCTAATACGCCTTCAGCACTTACAATTCCTGCTAAGTCATAACGAATTTCTTCTTCTTTAGAAATTGCTGGTTCTGCAGGACGTTGGTTTGGATTTGGACGATTGCGATTTGGGTTGTTGTTATTATCACTTTGATTCGATCCGTCACCCTGAGCTGTCCCTCCTGAGCCTGTCGATGGGTGTCGAACGGGTTGATTTGGATTTTGACGATTATTTTGATCTCCCTGAACTGGTCTGTCACCCTGAGCTGTCCCCCCTGAGCCTGTCGATGGGTGTCGAATTGGGTGATTCTGATTCGGGTGTTTATGTTGTGGTCGTGGATTCGGATTGTTGTTTTCTGTTCTAGCTTCTGCTTGAACATCTCCTTCAACTCTTGGTTTTACACGATCTCTATGTGGATTTGGTTTGTTTCTAACAGGTTGTATAACTTCAGGTGCCGCATTTTCTGTTGGATTAACAGTTTGTGCTTCTTGGTTAACTTCCGAAACTACTTCTTGTGTGCGTGGTTTTTCCTTTAAGTATGTTTTTTTACGAAGAATCGGTTTTACTTCTTCACTCGCGTTCTCTGCAGGAGCAGTTGATTCTTCTGTAGTAAATAAATCTTCAGTAGCAGGTGTAGGAACTTTTTTTACTGGAGTTTTTGCTCTCGGAGTTGGTTTAACCTTTTCAGTTACCGGAGTTTCTTCACCTCCCGTAAATTTGCTTAATTGACCAATAATTTCTGATTTTTTTAATGTCTCTGCTTTATCTATACCTGCAGCAAGTGCAATAACGCGTAGGTCAGAAAGTTTTTTACCTTCTAAATCTTTAATATCCATAGATTGAATGAGTGAATAAGATAATGGTGATTTTTAATTGTTCGGAATGAAAAAGAAACAACGAATTCTGTTTCTGTGTTGCAATATTAATAATAATCTTTTATTGAGCAAGGTTTGTCAAAAAAAATATAAAAAGATGTAGTTGATTTAGTAACTTTACATCTCAAAAAAACATATAGATGAACACTTTTCTACGTAGACTTAAATATTTTTCATTTGGATTTATTCCAAGTTTAATCATCGTAATTTTCTTCTTCGGAGCAAGAGGTTGTAGTTGGTTACCTTCAAATCGAGTAAAAGGGTCAGTGATTGATAGGGTAGTAGTGGTCTCTGAAAAAAACGAAAAATCCATTGAAAAATTAGGATTAAATTCAAGTAATCTCGCTCAATTTATTTCAGATGCCAAAGTAAATTTTGATAAAAGTAGTACAAAATCAAATCCAAAAATATACCATTTTTCAAAAGACGGTAAGTCAGTATATTTTGCTTTACCAAAAGATAGTTATGTAGTAGAAATCGTAAAAGCTACCCAAGATGTGATGAATGTGAATCTATCTTCAGAAGGATTAGGAAAGTTATTATTGTTTCCAAAAGAACAAGATTTAGTGTATTTAGATACGAATGAACGTTTGACTTGTCAACAAGGTGCATTAGGAATGATTCAAAACAAACAGTTTTTTCAAGCAATTAAAAAGAATGGAAAGCTAGATTTTGAAAAATCTAGATTATTGTCAAATCCAAAAACTCATTATTTACGCTTTGTAAATCAGCAAGGTATAGCAATCGGAGCTAATTCATTATGGTATAAAGATCGTATTGATATCATTCGTTTAGATTTGTCTAAAAAAGTCGATTGCAAGTAGATTAATGAAAATATACATGTTGATAATTCATTAATTGTAATTTAATACCCTCTTTATCTTTTTTTAAATTTGTAGTATGGAATTTTCTGCAGAACAAATTGCTGGAATTATACTTGGTGAAATCATAGGTGATGCACAAGTAAAAGTAAACGGCTTAGCAAAAATAGAAGAAGGATCGGAAGGAAAACTTTCGTTTTTAGCAAATACAAAGTATGAAGAGCATATCTATTCTACTGGTTCCTCAATTTGTATAGTAAATACAACTTTCACTCCAAGTAAAGCCTTACCGGATAGTTTAACCTTGATAAAAGTAGAAGATGCTTATGCATGTTTTGCTCAGTTGTTAGAGTTTTACGATCAAATGAGAAATAAAGAGCCAGAAATCGAACAGCCAAGCTTTATTTCTGAAAGCGCTAAAATTGGAAAAGAAATTTACATTGGTGCTTTTGTATATATTGGTAAAAATGCAGTGATAGGAGACAATGTTCAGATTTATCCAAATGCATATGTCGGAGATAATGTTACAATAGGTGATAATACCGTATTACATGCTGGTGCTAAAATATATATTGATTGCGTTATAGGTAAAGATTGTATCATACATGCAGGTGCAGTAATTGGTTCGGATGGATTTGGGTTTGCGCCAGATGAAAATGGAGTGTTCAAAAAAGTACCTCAAATCGGAAATGTAATCATTGAAGATAATGTAGAAATTGGTGCCAATACAACGATTGATAGAGCGACGATGGGTTCTACAGTTTTACGTAAAGGTGTGAAGTTGGATAATTTGGTTCAAGTGGCACATAACGTAGAATTAGGCGAGAACACTGCATTGGCTGCGCAAGTAGGTGTAGCTGGTTCTGCAAAAATCGGCAAAAATGTAATGGTAGGTGGTCAAGCTGGTATTTCAGGACACTTAACAATCGCAGATGGGACAAAAATCGTATCTCAATCAGGCGTTCCAAATACTGTGAGAAAAGAAAGTATATTAATGGGAACTCCCGCAATTCCAATTGAAGATTTTAAAAAGTCTTATTTTGGTTTCCGTAAATTACCTTTCATTTTACAGAAAATACAAGAGTTTGATCAGAAATTAAAAAATATAAGTAAAGATTAGTCGAATGGCTGAAAAACAAAGAACGTTAAAAAGCGCTATTCAATTTAAAGGAATAGGTTTACATACAGGAAACTTGGTTACACTAGAAGTGTGTCCTGCACCAGCAAATCATGGGTATAAATTTCAACGTACGGATTTAGAAGGTCAACCTATCATTAAAGCAGATGCTGATTTGGTTGTAGCAACAGATAGAGGCACGACACTTGAAGCGAATGGTGCTCGAGTGTATACAACCGAACATATCTTGGCTGCATTATATGGGATGCAAGTAGACAATGCGTTGATCAAAGTAGATGGACCTGAAATACCAATTATGGATGGAAGTTCACTTTTGTTTGTGGAAGCAATTGAAGTTACTGGCTACGAAGAACAAGATGCTATTCGTGATTATTTTGAACTTACTGAAAATATTCCATGGGAAGATCTTGAAAAAGGAATCGAATTTTTAGCAATTCCAGATAAAGAATACCGTTTAACCGTAATGGTGGATTATAAATCTCCTTTATTAGGGACTCAACATGCAAATATCTATAATTTAAGTCAATTTAGAACGGAAATAGCACATTGTAGAACATTCGTGTTTTTACGAGAATTAGAAGTGTTAGCTCAAAATAACCTAATTAAAGGGGGAGATCTAGATAATGCGATTGTTTTAGTCGATAAAGAAGATGTAAAACAAGAGGATTTAGATCGTTTAGCGAAATTATTAGGAAAAGAAAGTTTGAAAATTCAATACAATGGTATTGGGGTATTAAATAGTTCTAAACTACGCGTTGAAAATGAACCTGCTCGTCACAAATTACTAGATATTGTTGGTGATTTAGCCTTAGTTGGTAAACCAATTAAAGCCCATATCTTAGCTGCTCGACCAGGACATTATGGTAATGTTCGGTTTGCGAAAGTGTTAAAAGATCAAATCAAAAAACAAGCAGCTGAAGGCCGTAAGTTTGATTTATCAAAAGAACCTCTTTTTGATATCAATGCGATTGAAAAAATGTTACCACATAGATACCCTTTCTTGTTAGTAGATAAAGTGATTGAAATGGGACCTGAAAATGTAGTCGGAGTGAAAAATGTGACGATGAACGAACCATTTTTCCAAGGACATTTCCCAGGAAATCCTGTAATGCCGGGTGTTCTTCAAATTGAAGCAATGGCACAAGTAGGAGGGATCTTTGCGCTAAACCAAGTAGATGAGCCAGAAAAATATTCTACTTACTTCTTGAAAATTGACGAATGTAAATTTAAACGTAAAGTTATGCCAGGCGATGCGCTTGTTATCGAAATGGTATTGACTTCTCCAATTCGTCGTGGTCTTGTAAATATGAAAGGTACGGCGTATGTCAATGGACTAGTAGCTTCAGAAGCAACAATGTTGGCACAAGTTATAAAAGAAAAAGAATAAATATGATTAGTCCATTATCCAGCATATCACCTGAATCTAAATTGGGAGAAAATGTAGTTGTTGATTCATTTTCAACAATTTTTGAAGATGTGATTATAGGCGATGGTACACGTATTCATCCTAATGTTACAATATATCCAGGAACGCGTATTGGTAAAAATTGTGAAATTTTTCCTGGTGCTGTTATAGGTGTGATTCCTCAAGATTTAAAGTTTGAAGGAGAATATACAACGGTTGAAATTGGGGATAATACCAAGATTAGAGAATGTGTAACTATTCACCGTGGTACAAAAGATAAACTTGCAACACGTATAGGGTCCAATTGTTTGTTAATGACCTATGTTCACGTTGCTCATGATTGTCAAATTGGTAATAACGTAATTCTTGCATCTTATGTTGGAGTTTCAGGCCACGTTTTAATTGATGATTGGGCGATCTTGGAAGGAAAAGTAGCTGTTCAACAGTTTGTTCATATTGGAGCACATACATTTATCGGTGGTGCCTCGTTAGTACGTAAAAATATTCCACCTTTTATTAAGGCTGCTAGAGAACCATTGACATTCGCAGGAGTGAATTCAGTTGGACTTCGTAGAAGAGGTTTAACGGATGCTGAAGTGCGAGAAATTGAAGATGTTTACCGTATTATATATGTTCAAAACAACAACATCTCTAAGGGGATTGAATGTGTTAAAGAAACAATGCCTGCATCGAAATACCGTGATGAAATCATTGATTTTATTGTAGCTTCTGATAAAGGAGTTATTCGTGGAATGATTTAATAAATAGGTAGATGTACGGTAGAGGTCAAGTAATCGAATTAGAAATTTCTGCTTTTGCGTTTGGTGGAAAAGGAATTGCTAAAGTTGCAACTGAAAATGGTGATTTGGTATTTTTTGTAGAGAATACATTCCCTGGTCAGTTAGTAGAAGCAAGAATTGAAAAGAAACGTAAAAAATACGTTGAATGTAAGTTATTACAGATTCTAAAACGTTCTCCACAAGAAGTACAACTTCCTTATCAGGAAATTTCGGGAGCACCTTATGTATTTGTTCCTATTGAAATTCAACAAGAATATAAACAAACTTCTACCTTGGATTTGTTTCGTAAAATTGCAAATGTTAAGAATATAGAAGAAATTTTTGATGAATATATTGCATCTCCATTAACTTTCAATTACAGAAACAAAATGGAGTATAGCTTTTCTTCCATCGAACACGATTTGGACTTAAACGAAGAAAAAGACGATGCTTTTGCCTTAGGTTTTAAACGAAGAGGTACCTGGTGGAAAGTAGAGAGTTTAAATAAAGAAAGTGGTCTATTTGATGCTGATTTAGAAAATAAATTAGTAGAGATTCGTAAATACCTTGAAAATACAGGTTTAGCTGCCTGGCATCCACCTAAGAAAACTGGTTTCTTCAGACATATCGTCGTACGTAAGTCATTTCATCAAGATCAGTTATTGATTAATCTAGTAACTTCTTCAGAAAACATCGAACAATTTGATGCGCAGGCATTTTCTAGGTTCTTACAAGAATTACTTGGGACTCGTCTTGCAGGGTTACAACATACCGTAAATGATAATGTTGCAGATCGCGCAAAAATTGAAAATGGAACAAATTCTTTATTATTTGGCGACTGGAAAGTAGTTGAAAAATTAAGTGATTTGTTTTTTGAGATTAGCATGGAAAGTTTCTTTCAAACGAATCCAAAAAGTGCTGAGTTACTATATAACAAAGCCTTGGATTATGTTTTTGAAGAAAACGTACTTGAAAATAAAGTAGTCATGGATTTGTTTTGTGGTACTGGTACCATTGGACAAATTTTAGCTAAAAGAGCAAATAACACAGAAATTATTGGGGTTGACATAGTTGCTGAAGCAATTGAAGATGCGAAGAAAAATGCTGCACGAAATTCTGTAGAAGGAATTCAGTTTTTTGCTGCGGATGTTGGTAAATTCCTTTCGGAATATCCTCAATACAAAGGGAAAATTGGTACAATTGTTTTAGATCCACCTCGAGCTGGTATTGCTCCTAAAACCTTACGTAAAGTTATCGATTTAGGTGCTGATCGTATTGTGTATATTTCATGTAACCCTTCAACTCAAGCACGTGATACTGAAACCTTACAAAGTATGGGGTATATTCTTGAAAAACTAAGTCTAGTGGATCAATTCCCGCATACAAGCCATATCGAATCTATCACAAAATTCATCAAAGACCCAAATTTTATTCCAGTTGAGGAATAATTTTAGTTCTATTATTTTATTATCATCTTTCGTAACTCGTCACTCGTAACTCGTCACTCACTATGTCTTACATATTTCTCGTTGGTTTCATGGGTGCTGGTAAAACAACCCTAGCTAAGAAACTAGCTTCTAAACTAGGATATACCTGGCAAGATACGGATCAAGAAATTGAAAAAAAAGAAGGAATGAAAGTTGCTGAAATCTTTGAAGTAAGGGGAGAAATCTACTTTAGAGCAATGGAAAAACAATTGGTAGATGAACTTATTCCTCATCAAAATAGCATCATTGCTACCGGAGGTGGTTTACCTTGCTTTAATAATAATATGTCTAAACTAAATAAACTTGGAATAACCATTTATTTAGAACGCACCCCAAAGGAATTATTTCAACGTGTCAAACAAGCAACAAATTCACGACCTCTCATTGCGCATAAATCTGACGAAGAATTATTGGAATACATAGAAAATACACTTGAAAAAAGACGTGAAATTTATCTAGAATCGACGATTATTGCTGATCGTTATTCGCAAACACCAGAGAAAATTATAGAATTAATAGATTCTTTAAAATTATAGTAAATGTTCTTGGTTTCACTATCAGAATTAACAAAAATTCTTATACTTTTGTAACAAATCAAAAATTATATTTTGTTGAATCTATTTTATAGAAATTGACTAAATGTATAAAATAATTGCCCACGTGGTGAAATTGGTAGACATGCCAGCTTGAGGGGCTGGTGCCTTCAGTGGTGTGCTGGTTCGAATCCAGTCGTGGGCACGTCAATAACAAGAAAGGCTGTCAAAATTGACAGCCTTTCTTGTTATTTAAGAATAAGTAAATTAATTACTTACCATGACATTGTTTGAATTTTTTTCCACTTCCACATGGACAAAGATCATTCCTTCCAATCTTAGGTTCTGCCACAATCGGTTGTTTCTTGGTCACTTCTTCTTCCAATACTTCAGCATCTTCAACACCAGAACCTAATTGAGCTTTTTCATA
>CANCJF010000119.1 GCA_947378245.1 Bacteroidota bacterium | reverse complement strand
TTAAATATTGTTCAGATTGTGTTGACGAATTAATACTGTTTTCTTTTTTACATGCCACTAAACAAGAAAATGTAAAAAATAGAAAACAAAAAAAATATATTTTTTTCATTGTTATTTTTTATTTTTTGAAATATAAAATAGGCTATAATATTTTTTATATAGCCTATTTAGATTTATTTAAAATTGATAACCAACTTTCCAATTAAATTCTATTGGTAATCCAGTTGTTAAAAACCAACCAACTCCACCAGCAACATCATTGACTGAGGAAGACAAAGCGTCTGTTGTTGTTTTGTAATCATAAGTCGGTGTTGTATATAATCTCACTCCAAAATATGGTTCAATCGTAAAATGATTAGCAACTAAAAATTTATACCCACAACCTAAACCACCACCAAACACAGAGGAACGTGTATTGGAATATAAATCTGGATTAATGTCAGCAGTTGTTAAATTTCCGTAGCCTAATTTAAACTGACCGAAAAAACCATCATCATTTCCATTTTTGCCATACACTCTAACAAAAGGTTCAATTATTGGTCCTTGCCAATTTGCAAAATACCAATTCATATTTGCCCCAACAGAAAACTGTTTATTCAATGGCATTTCATACTGAATTCTTGCTTTAGGATTTAGTAATCCAAATCCAGCAGAACCATTTCCTTTCCAACTTTGTGCTTTTGCGGATGACAAAGCCAACAAAATTGTTGAAACTGTAAAAATTAACTTTTTCATTTTATTTTCGATTTTAAGATTACTTATTGAAGAATAATTTTCCTTGTGTCTTTCACAATTTGGTTTCCATTCATTATTTGAACAGTATATACTCCTCTTGCTCCAAATTGTGAAATATTGATTGTAAATAATTGTTGATTTAACAAAGAAGAGAAAACAGTTTTTCCTAATTCATCAGTTATTTTGATTGTGCTTCCAGATAAATGAGTATAGTCTCCAGTATTGATATAAATTATATCACTTGTTGGATTTGGATAAATTTTTATGTCAGTTGAACCAATTATGTTATTTAACCCAGCAAAATGAGCTTTAATAATAAGAGTATCCGTTACACTTATATGTGTTGTTAAAGTATCATACTTAGTGGAAGTACAAACAATTCCAGTAGTATCATAGACAATCGTTGAACGGGATGCTGAACCACTGCAATTATTTGAATTTGTGTAATTGTAAGTTATTGTTTTATTACCTAATCCAGCTAACTTAGGATTAAAACTTGAACCACTAATTCCAGAACCTATATATGTTCCCCCACTTGGTGTTCCAACTAATGTAATTGCATTAGAATTATTATTAATAAATGCATTTAATGAAGCTAAACTTACTATAGGATTTGGATTAACTGTAATTGATTGTGATACTATTGAAGAACAACCATTAAGTTTCACTGTAGTTGAATATGTGCCAGTATTTGAAACGTTAATACTTGTAGCTGTTGAATTATTTGACCATAAATATGTATCACCGCCAGAAGCAGTTAAAGTTACATTGCCACCTTGACAAAATATTGTTGGCCCAGATACTAAAATAGTTGCTATAGGGTTTGGATTAACTATAACATTTATCGGTAAAGAAGTATTTTGACATCCATTATCATCCGTTATTTTGACTGAATAACTACCAGAATTAAACTGTGTAATATTTGAATTAGTAGCTCCATTAATGATTTCACCGTTATTATACCATTGATATTTATAATTAGAACCAATAGATGCATTTATAATGACTGAACCGCCTTGGCAAAAAGTTGTAGGGTTTGAAGTTGAAGCAGTTGCTAAAAGATTGCAATTTAAACCACAATGCATACCTATAACCTGAAGATGTCCAACACTAAAATTTGTATATCCTTGATAAAATTCGATTCGAACACTATCATTTCCACCAACAAAAACAGAATGATTTCTTGAATACCAAGTTGTAGCAGAAACATTTTCTCCTGCCCATGTCCATATTAAATTATTATTTTTATCGTAAATCTTACTATTGTCATACAAACGATGTTGCATAGTGTTAACATATATTGTATCCGCACCTGTTATTTTAATCCATTTACTGTCTGTATGGATTGGCTGGCTACCTACTGCTTGTGGTCCAGTTATATAGCCGTTTTTATATAATTTTAAACTGTCATTACCTATCGTTTCACATATAGTTTTATTTGTATTCGCAACAGTGCTTTTAGTAAGGGAGATATTGGAACTATACATCCCATATGGTTGTATTAATGTTGCACCACTCTGTGAGCCATCTTCTTTAAACCAAAATTCTATTGTGATGTTACTTGTAGGTATAGAAATATTACAATCTGCATAATTACTTATTCCGTCTAAATTTAATGAGGAACCAAATTTACCAGTTGTATAATTACATCCTTTAATACTTCCAAAACCACCCTTAGCATTATTAACCACATTACCAGTATTTTCATCAAAATGAAATAGAGCATAAGTATTATTATCGACTGAAAATGGCAAATTTGAATTGTAATAATTTTGAATTTCTGATTGAGACCTAACTTTATTTGAAATTCGTAACTCATCAATTTGACCTTTAAAAAAACCACTAAATGAAGTATAATAGCTAGCTCCAATATATAATTTAGAGTATGAAAATGAATTATTTTGCCATAAAGTATCTCTAATTAACACACCGTCTAAATACATTTGTCCTTGTAAATTACTAGACTTAGTTACAACTGCATAATGCCATTGATTTGATGAAACATTTGATTTTGATACTCCTAAATAATTAGTGTATAGGTTCATTTGAGCAAAACTGTTTGTACCTAATACAAACAACAATAATAACAAGCTAATTTTTTTCATAACAATTTGATTTTTAGTTTAACAATTCAAATCTACTTTATCCATTACTACTATTTTTTACAATTTATTTTACGTAGGTATTTTGAAACTAATCGTTTATTTTAAATGAGTTTTCGTATAAAGTAAAGGATTAGGTATACAATTATACCTTTGAAAAAAGAGAATACGAAAACACAAGAAAGTTAATCTTTGATGAATCGGGGTTGATACTATTAGTCAACAATTGAAACAGTTGCGTTCATTGAAGAAAATCACACAAGAAGAATTGGCGTATCGTTCAGAATTAACACTTTCTCAAATTGCACGGATTGAAACCGTTAAGATTAATCCAACGGTATCCACCATGTTTCGGATTGCAAAAGCATTAGATATAACTATTGATGAATTGTTCGATTTTGAATCATAGAAATTACTCCAATAGCAATGGAAAAGTAATCCTTACTTGAGTTCCAGATAAACTAGAATCTAGTAACTTTAAGTTTGTTGTTTCGTAATTGAAGACGTTTGTTTCAAACTCTTTATTAAGTAAATTGAGTCTATCTTTTGTCAACTTTTGACCAAATGATTTATGAAAAGAATTTGTAGCACCTTCATAGAATCCTGTGCCATTATCTCGGATTGTACAAATTAGTTTTCCTGCATCGATGAAGAAATATATATCAATCGTTTGTTGCTTATCCGAATCATTTTCAAAGGCATGCTCAAAGGCATTTTCTATGAATGGTTGCAAAATCAAAGGCGGTATAAGCGTTCTATATTTATCAATTGAATTGTCCATTTTAATTGAAGTTGTCACCCTATCAAATCGCATTTTCTGCACATTCATGTAACTTTCAAGAAAACGAATTTCAGTTTCCAAGGACATTAATTTCTCTGATGCGTTTTCAAGAGTTTGACGAATCAGTTTCGAAAACTCTCCAAGGTAATGCAACGCATTGGTCGTATCATTATCAATGATGTAATTCTGAATGGAATTCATTGCATTGAAAGTGAAATGCGGATTCATTTGAGCTCTTAGAGCCTCTAATTTGGTTTCTGTCAGCTTATTTGTTACTTCCGCTTTTTCTCGCTCTCTGTGTTCAATAAATCGAATTCGATATCGAATGATTAGATAAGCTAACGTTATCAAGATAAGCAATACCAAAGTAATAAACCAAGTTGTTTTCCAGAATGGTGGGGTAATAATTAATGTCAATACTTTCGGTTGAAATGAAAATCCAGTTCCAGTATTTTTACCTTCCATATGAATTAAATATTTCCCATTAGGAACACCTAATAATTGTATATTTCCATTTGGCAAGAATTTACTCCATGCATTAGAAAGACCATCAATTTTGTAACGATACTCATTTTTGTTAGCATTGAATGAATTAATGGATGAAAATAATATTTGTACATCATTTTGTTTGTATGTTAATTCTATCTTTTCATTTGAAATAGCCCCCCAAGTATACTTTAGTTTTTTAGTGTAACGATTTCCATTTACATAAAGTTCGTTAATTCTAATTGGTGCTTTCTTTTGGTTAATTTCATTAAGAATCGATTTAGAGTTTAACTTAATAAGACCATTATTGCTTGCAATCCAAAGATTTGCATTTTTATCTTTTACACAATCATTAAACTGGATATCTTCTATCCCTTCAGATTTGTCCAATAATTTAATAAAACGATTGTTTCGAACAATATTGATTCCTTTGTTAGTTCCTATGAAATATGTCCCATTATGATATTCAATAAAAGAAATCGAAGTCCCAATAATGTCCTTATAAGGTTTAAATTCTTTAATTATACGTAATTTTTGACCATCCCATTTTGTGATGAATACACTTCCATTATTTGTTCCGATAATTAATTCATTATTGGAGTTCAAAATAAGTTCTTTAATATTGCTTTCTTTGAATTTTTGTTGTTGGATTAACGAAGTAAATTTCCCATTCTGTAATAGATATAAGCCTTTCGAATTAGTTCCAAACCAAATTAAATTTCCTTGATTACATATCTTTGTGATATCTCTTGGAACTGAATTATCTTTTAAATTGTACTCATGGCACTTAGTTCTGTCAAATTTGTTTGTCAATCTATATATAGAAGAATACAATTGCCCATAATACAATCTGTCTTTAGTATCGAAAACGACATGACCTCCATTAGAACCATAAAAATGCACAATATTCATTTTTGAATCGAAACAAAATAGTCCCCATGTGTTACTTAACCAACTGTTTCCATCAATATCGGAAACGATGTTGCATGAGGTAAATCCAATGGATTTATAATCCAAAGTATACTCCCTGTCTTGGGATAAGACATTTGTATGTTTATGGAAGTATTCCGTTAATTTTTGATATAGTTGATTTTTGGAGATGACAATTGCTTGATTATTTTGCTTGATTTTTAAGATATAATCTTTTGCACCAATCCAAAGACTTCCACTTTTATCAATATATAATTCTTGAATTTGAAGTTCTTTTAATCCAAAATAGGATGCAGAATATTGTTTAATTCGATTAGATAAATCAACAATAAAGACTCCTTTATCGATTGAGCCAACCCAAAGTTGTTGCGTTTCTTCATCGTAATAATTACACCACAATCCATTGGAAGTGATATTTGCTTTTTTTGTGATATTTGTAGTCTTATTGTTTTTAATTTCAAACAATCCGCCATTAGGGTCAGTTACATTCCATGCCGTACAATAAATTGAGTTTTTAGCTTTGGAATAATTCCAAATGATTGGGTTTTTGACAGAATCAAGTTTTCCACTTTTTAATCGTTTGGTAAATAGGAATTGGTCTGGACCAGAACAATAATAGGTATCATTTAAATGAAAACTGGAATATGTAGTTTTTAGATGAAACAAACTATCTAATTTACTTGCTTTCAGTTGCTTTTCTATGGATAATTTATATACCCCATTATAACTCGATGTAATCCATATTTTGTCTTTGAATTCATCAATACCAACAATTTGAAACCCTTGAATTCCATTTTTCTTTTGAAATGATTTGAAATTTTTACCATTAAAAATACTCAACCCATTTTCAGTTGCCAGTAATAAACAATTATGGGTTTTTGAATAATGAATTTTACGAATGTTGTTATTAATTAATCCATTCTTTTGATTGAAATAGGTAAACTTTTCACCATCAAACTTGGCTAATCCATTTCCATATACTGATAGCCACAAATGGTGTTCTTTATCTTCTATGATAGCCCAAACTTGTGTATACTTCAACCCATTCAATTCATTATACACCTTGAAATTTTTGCCATCATACCTACAAAGTCCAGCATCTGTTCCAATCCATAGGTAACCTCTTGAGTCTTTGAAAAAACATTTGATACTATTGCTAGGTAAACCATCATTGATTGTAATTTTCTTACATGGAATAGTTTGTCCTACTATAGATTGAAATATGAAAAAGAAGAATAAAAAAGGAAGTAGTGCTTTCATTTATAGCACTCTGTTTTTATAGATGAAACTTACTAATTGTTCGCTTTTACGCACAGAAACATCTAGTTTCACACCAGTAGTCATTGTAACAGAGTAACCGTCTACTCTGCTATAATTTGAAATGTAATTTAAATTAACCAATGTTGATTTATGTATTCTAAAGAAAACGGTACTAGGCAAAGTTTCTTCCAAATACTTCAAAGTTTTAGATACCATAATTTCTCGACCTTGAAGCGTAATAATCTTAGAATAGTTATCCATTCCTTCACAATAAACAATGTTTGATATCTTTTCTAGTTCATATCCAGTTGAAGTAGGTAAGGCTATTTTATTGAATTGCGTAGAGTCTGTATTTAAGTTTTCTAGCAATGCATTAATTCGTTGTTGATTAGTGGTAGCAGTTTGTTTACGTTCAAGACGTTTAATAGCATCATTTAAGTCAACAAAATTGATTGGTTTTAAGAGGTAATCGATGGCAGAATGCTTGATAGCATCAATCGCATAGTTTTTATGAGCAGTAGTAAAAATAATGTCAAAAAACACATTATCAAAGTATTTGAATAACTGAAATCCATCTTCACCTTTCATTTCAATATCCAAAAAGATAAGTTCTGGATGAAGCTTATTTATCAATTCTACACCTTGACTTACAGATTCCACCGCACCCAAAACAATCAGTTTCGTTCCGAAGTATTGATTAATTAGCTTTTCAAGAAATTCTCTCGCTGGTTTTTCATCATCGATTATAATGCATGTAATCATTTTCTACAACTGTTAATTAACAACAAAATTAAGTCAATAAAACTAAATTACATCTATTAATTATTGAACGTGGTTGTTTTCGTATTTAATGTTGATTTTACCAAGTTTTCGTATTTAAAAAGTTGTTTTATGTTCTATAGATTTTGTGTTGTACAATTTGTTGATTGTTTTTTATTACTATCATATAAAAACTTGTTTTTAGTATGATTTTAAGCGTTTTTAAACCTTAAACGACATAGCAAATACGTGAGCATTAATTGAACAAATACGTGCTAATAAATGCATGTAAAGTACAAGAATTCCCAATAAAATGAAATTACAGCTTTCTAACTATGGTTCCAAAATCACGTGGGCATATCACATGTAATTCAACCACAGTTAGTTTCAAGCTGTTTTAGTTATTGTATTTCAATAAAATCTTCAACAACGATGTTACCTTGATTATCAAAAATGAATAAGAAATAAAAATCAGAGCATTCTAATTTCTTGCGTGTCAAAATTCCAAAATCATTATAAAACTTATATATAATTACATCAGCATACTCAACCTCATCAATAAAATATGTTTCGTAGAATTTAATCTCACTAAGAAGAATTCCAGTATCACTGTATGCTCGTTTCAGAGATATATCGTTTTCCAAAAATACATCGTGATAAATCAATATCCCAACTTCATTATATTCTCTAATTTCTCTTTTCTTGACTTCTTTATATTTCGATTCATCAAAGTCAAAAACATATTCTTCATCGAAAATGTCTTCAGAAATAATACGCCCAACCTCATCATATCTTCTTCTAATAAATGGGTTTCCATTCTTGTAATTAGTTTGCTCAATTAGATTATTATTTTCATCATATTGCTTATTTGAGTATGGTTTGCCATAGTTGAATTTCTTCTCACAAGATACATTTGTATTTTCATGGTAATATGTTTCACAATTGATTTCACCTTTAATAATTAAAGTTTCTTGTGCTAATCCACCATTTTCAAAAAACCTCTTTTCTATTGTTGTATTTTCATCTAATTCTATGGTTTCATATTTCAGTTTTCCATTAGATTTCATAATTGTCTTTGATTGTTTTTCATCTATTAATGTTCGTTCGAACGTAATTAAACCACTTTCATCATATCTTTTCAATAAAGTCAATTCATCATTACGATATACATACTCATTCAGAAGTACACCATTATCATATTCTCTGATGAAAAATTGATTGTTTTCTTTATCCACTTCTTCAACCCACAGCCAATGTTTTTGATTGTGTATTGTCATATTAATTAATCCGTTCTCGATTAATTCTTTTTTAGTAGAGTTGGTAATATCCTCGACCAACACTTGGTTAATTGCTTTTTCAGCTATTTTTCTTTTGTTATTATACATTTTATTAGTTTTAATCTTTTGTTATTTTAAATCAAAAACGGACTTATTTAAACTTTATTTTTGATTTGTTATTAGCAACATTTTCTGGTGTTGCTCCAATCATTTGAATAAATTATAACGCTATGGCTTTGCCAATCAGTCGTAACTGCCCTCAGCACATTTTGAAGGAATTAAGTAAATCTTTTCATTTTTAAATCCTACTTAACATATTCAACAATACTAAACTTAATGGAGAAAGTAAATAGATGTAAATCAAAAAAACATTTTTTTGACTTTTCACATTAGAGAAATGTCAATTGTACTTTTGAATTTAAGTTGGCTTGGTTAAATAGATTTTTAATAAAATGGATTCTATCTTCTGGTTGACTTAAGATTTTTTATCAATTACACTTTACTAATCTGACTTTATTTTTTATTTACCAAAGTATTACCTTTAATAATAAATGG
>CANCJF010000118.1 GCA_947378245.1 Bacteroidota bacterium | reverse complement strand
AATCATTTTTTGGATAAACGAAACTGAACCTTTAATTAAACGATTAATATACACACTTATAAATACAGCGATAAGTAAAGCGATAATACTAAATCCGATAATAAATCCTGAAATCTGAATGGAAGTAAATTTATTTTCTTTTGCTAATAAATCAGATTCTTTGGATAATTTTTCTGATAATTTTTTCGCTGAGACAGTGATTACTTCATACTTTTCTTTGTACAATGGTAACAACTCAAAAGCACTCATATCCTGGTTCAAGGTAGCTTGCACCAAATCCACACTTAATTTACTAAATTCATGCAGGTCGGGAATATTTTTTATTATTTCCTTTCTGAAAGTAGATTTTTTGTTTTTTTCCAGAATAAATAAATGCTTTTTAAAGGAATTTATGTGGTTATAAAAATTCGCTTTGTAGCGTTTCACTTCTGTTTCATCACTTTTATTTAATAATACCCCAACGTAGATATCACCGTTGATATTATCTTTTTCTTTTTCTAACTCTAATTGTGTGTTTAACACTTTAGAATTAACAAAAATTTGTTCGTTGGAAGACAATAGTTTTTGTAAACCATAAAAAGACACTAACCCAAGTAAAAAAATGGTAAGTGAATTGATAATCAATATAATTGCTAACTTACTCCCTATTTTTTTCTTTTTTAAACCAATGGATTTCTTGGTTTTTTTTTCGGTGTTATCTACCTCCATAATACGTTGTTTTTGTTTAAAAATAATTCGTATCTAAAAATATGAAAATAATTTTTATTATACGTTAATAAACTTAATATAAATTGAATTATTCGAATATATTGTCCTTATTTATAAGGGTAAACTAAAAAAGGCTGTTTCAAACAGAAACAGCCTTGCATTCAATGTAATTTATAGTTGCTTAAAATGCTACGTTTCCGTCCACTTTTAGTGATTTAGCTCCAGCAGCATCTTTTGCTGGAAGAATACCAACGGCACCTTTTGTGTTTTTAACAAATGCTTTTAACTCATCGTCAGAATTACAAAATTTAGGGGCAGTAATTTGACCTTGAAATACCAATGCCATGTAAAATTTATTGACATCATTTGGGGATTGACCAAACACTTTAGAACACATTTGAGCACCTCCAGAAGATTCAGGTTTAAGCATCACTAAAACAATTTTAGAACCATCTTTCCAACGTGTTTTTTGCGCTTTAAAAATAGATTTAACATACCCTAATGAAGCATCTGATTCAGCAACAGATTCGTTCACAACAACTGTAAGTTGAGCTTGTGACACTTTTGAAACAAACAATAAAGCAATCGAAAGCATTATTGTTTTCATATATGTAGAAATAAACTTTTTCATAATGATTTTGAACTATTTAAAATAATTAATAATTAGAATCCAATAGAATACTGAACTCTAAGGTTGTCTGTAATTAAATTTGTATTCGAAGTTAAATTTTTAGCATCGTAATGACTATATTCAATTTTCACATTCGATAAGTACGAAAAATCATAACGTAAACCACCTGTAATCATTGTAGTATTTTGGTTTGCATAATAGATATCTCCTGTTTGTGTATTGATAAAATCAAAACGTGCATAAGGCGTCCAATCTCCTAACACTTTATATCCAGCATATACAAATCCTGCTTGCGTATTTTTGTTTCCTACAATGTCATTTTTGTTTTGGATATGGTAATATTCACCAATAACTTGTAACTTATTGTTGTTAAAAGAAACAAATCCAGATAAATTTTGATGAGTCAAATCATGTCCAACAACAGCAACGGAAGTCCCTAATAATGGTTCACTTACACTACTAGTAGTAACTGAAGAAATATTATCAAAATATCCAGTTACACCAAATTTTAAGTTTTCAATTGGATTGAAACGCAATGTTGTAGTAATTGCTTTCGAAGAGTTGTTATCAGAAACAGGAGTCGCCCCTATACCATTTGAAATTACGAAATCGTATCCGAATCCTAGTTTTCCAATATTATCACCTGCTAACCAAAGACCTGTTTCGTGAATTTGTAGCAAACCGCCATCGTCTTCAAAACGCACTGCAAGCGGACGGGAGATTGTTGGTTGAATTAATGTTCCATGGTGGTAGGCATTGTTCCAGTATCCTAGTGGCGCATGGAATTTACCTGCACGTACATAAAACCAATCTTGTATCTCATATTTTAAAACAACACGCTCAACGTCTAAGGCCCAATCAGTTCCATTATGTGCGAAAACAGCCTCGCCTAAGAAAGAAATACGATCTGTTACTTTAGATGTAACGTATTGATCATACTCACCTAATACGAAATTATTTTTCCCGTGACCCGCAGCATTATAATCAATGTTGGCAAATCCTTTAAAGGTTGTTTCCTGCGCATTCATCCATCCAGAAAGAGAAAGTACAGAAAGTACGAGTAATGTAATTTTTTTCATAGTAAAAATTTAGTTTTGGTTAAGCAAAGTAACAAAATATATTTTATAAAATACGTCTATAGACTTATTTTTTATTCCTTTATATAGAAAATGATGGACAAAACTAAGTGTACGCCAAATAACTTAACAAACATTACCTGTCGAAGCTAAACGAATATCCGACTAAGAAACTCGTATAGGTCACTGTAGAAAATCGATTATTCACGAATGACACATCTATCTGTGACCAATGATTTGGATAATAAATAAGTCCTGCATCCACCCCAAATTCAGCGTGCTCATTCGCTGCACTATATCCAAACCCTTCTACAAAAGCCTCCACATCTTTATGAATCAATCCTGTAGCACACAATGAGTAGTTTAAAATCCCTTGCTTGTATTGATTCGTAAAAATCGTACCAACGTTGTAATTTAATGCAAAATGATCGGTGATATGACTTTGAAATTGAAAGCATGCTTCAAAGTTGTAAATGTTATTTTTGGCAAAAGAGGTTATGCGCTGGGTTGGGTAAAATGAATTAATAATCATACTCGCTTCTGGTAAACCTGATTTTTCAACCCATAATTTACGTTTGAAGCCCAACGCAATAAAATCAAAACCTAGGTCTTGGTTTTTATTCATCATACCCATCATTTGCGGGGAATAGTTATAGGTAGCCCTAAGTTCCGTTTTAAATCCAAGGTATTTTCTAAGCATAATATTTGGGGTAAGAACGCTAGAAACATCTGATTGATCCGAAAAACTGATCCCTGACTCTACGATCCAACGATTTGAATCTACGATGTATGGACTGTCTGAAACTCCTGGACGATCAAAAATGACTGGAGCATCTTGACCAAAACTATTCAAACAAACGAATAACAAAGGGAAAATTAAAAATTTATACATTCAATTGAATTAATTGTTTTTTTAGTTAGCGCTTTCAGATATTTTAGACAAAAAAAACAAAAGTATAAAAATGTAACTACTATTTTATGAGTCAATTCACTTAAAATGAATTATTGTTTTTCATTTATAGATATTCAACTTCGAGAACCTGCCTTCGAGAGCCTGCCTTCGAGAACCTCAGGCGGCAGAGGTGGGTATGTATAACACATTTACGTATAGTAGTTGATTTTACGTACTTAATTTTGCAGAAAATTTATACATTTACATGAAAAAAGTGGAGCTTAGACTCCGTTTGAATCGATAACTATGTTAGAAAAACTACTTGAATTATCAGAAGTATTATTGAGCGGTGAATTTGATAAACATATTCCCCTAGATATTACTGAAGGAAATGAACTAGAACTTAAAATTTTCAAGAACCTTCAAAAACATACAGAACAACTTCAGAATCAAGCATATTATTTGAATAATTCTCAACTTGATCTCGTGTTGGATACTATTACATTCTATGTGCAACATGATTTTAATCACACTATTCCTTTAAGTGAAAAATTTGATTCATTTGATACTATTGCAACAGGAATTAATATATTAGGGGAAGAATTAGGATCTACATTTTTATCAAAAGAAGAACATTTAGCTAGTTTAAATGCTCTCCCTTATGTTGTTTGGTCTTCTAACATTGAATTTACAGAAATTAATTTTGTAAATGACAAGGTGAAAGAAATTTTTGGTTTAGATCCAAAACAACTCGTGGAGTTTCCTAATTTATGGGTAGATATTATTCACCCTGAGGATAAGGAACTCGTTGAGAAAGCGTTCGATGCTTTTTTAATCTCTGGAGATTTTAATATTGAGTATCGCATCATCCAACAAGAAAGCAAAGAAATCATTTGGATTAATGATATTGCTAATTTTTTAACACTGGAAGATGGGACTCGATACCGCATTTTAGGTTCATGTAAAGATATTACAGATAAAAAACACTTTGAGTTAGAAAACAAACTTAACCAAACGCGATTAGAAGAAGCGCAACGCATTTCCAAGGTAGGTAACTGGGAATTAGACTTTAAAACGAATAATTTATTTTGGAGTAAGGAGCATTTTGATATTTTTGAAATCCCTTATGATACTCCTACAGAATCATTATACGAGGTTTATCGATCTAAAATTCATCCAGAAGACTTTCTGAAATTGGACCCTTTGGTAGAAAAAACAATTAATACTGGTCAACCTTTTGAGTTTAACCATCGCGTACTTCTATCCAACAATCAAGAAAAACACATACGAGGTTTAGGAAATGCAACGATTGGATTGTCAGGTGAAATTGTAGGTATAAAAGGGACTGCTCAAGATATTAGTACAGAAAAAAAACAAGAAAAGCAACTCAACGATGCGTTGATTAAACTAGATTCTATTGTAAATTCAACAGAATATGCTATCGTTGCCACAGATTTAGAAGGAACCATCGTATTATTTAATCATGGGGCCGAAAAATTGTTAGGATACTCAAGTGATGAAGTATTGTACAAAATAAACCCATCTATTTTTCACTTAGAAAGTGAAATGATTGCAAGAACAAAGGAGTTAAGTGAAGAATTAGGATATCCTGTCACATTGGGATTAGAAACGTTTCATGCCAAAGCGAGTAAAACAGGAATTCCTGATAGTCGCGAATGGACTTACGTACGAAAAGATGGATCACACTTACTTGTTTCATTATCGGTGAATACCGTACTTGATCTAGATGGAAATGTACAAGGATATTTAGGTATTTCTAAAGACATTTCTAAGGAGAAAGAGCAGGAAGAAAACTTAAAAAACGCCTTAAAATCTGTTCAGGATTACAAAACTGCATTGAATCAAATTGCGATAGTATCCATTTCGGATGTTCAAGGAAATATCATCTTTGCGAATGAGATGTTTTCGAGAGTTTCTGGCTATTCCGAAGCAGAATTAATAGGAAAGAATCACCGTATTTTGAAATCAGACAAAAATCCTCCTACTATATTTGAAGAGCTTTGGGAAAGTATATCTTCAGGAAAAACTTGGAGAGGAGAACTTTGCAATGTCAATAAGTTTGGAGAATATTATTGGGTAGATACATTGATTGTTCCCTTTTTAGATCACCAAGGAAAACCGAGTCAATATTTCTCCATACGTTACGAAATCACAGAGAAAAAAGAACAAGAACGACTTGAACAAAATAACATTGATTTACAAAAAGATAAAGAAATAGCGGAACAAAAAACCAAGGTGAAGGAACGGTTTTTAGCCAATATGAGTCACGAGATCCGTACCCCTATGAACTCTATTTTGGGATTAAGTAATTTGATGGAAAAAGTAGGAACATTGAATCCAAAACAAATGGACTACATGAAAACCATTAAGTTAAATTCAAAAAACTTATTAAACATCATTAATGATATTCTCGATTTATCCAAAATTGAGGAAGGAAAATTAGAATTAGAAAAAACCCAATTTAACGCTAAAGAATTGGTGAAGAATGTAGAAAAATCACTCCATTTAATTGCCCACAAAAAGAAAATAGAGTTGACCTCTACGATTGATGAAGCTATTCCTTCGTTATTAATTGGGGATTCAACACGATTAAATCAAGTGCTTATCAATTTGACTAATAATGCGATCAAATTTACCCCTGAAGGAAGTGTTCAACTGAATTTACGTTTAGTGAATCAAGAAGATCATTTTGTGCGTTTAAAATTTGAAATTCAAGACACAGGAATTGGCATTGAAGCATCTAAATTAGGAAGTATTTTCGATCCATTCACCCAAGAAACTGCTTCAACAACGCGGCTTTTTGGAGGAACAGGGTTGGGATTATCAATTTCCAATCAAATTGTCCATGCTTTTAATTCTCAGATTTATGTAGAAAGTGAACCATCAATTGGCTCTACATTTTATTTTGAATTACTACTCGAAATTGCAGATAAACAACTTCCAGAACTAAAAAATGTGACTGTTGAATCAATGGAATTAACTGGAAAATATCGTATCTTATTGGTGGAAGACAATCCTTTTAATCAAATGGTAGCTGAAGATACCTTGAAGGATTGGAATGGAGAATTAGAGATCGACATTGCTGAGAACGGGGTAATTGCCTTAGAAAAATTGAAACGAAATGTTTACGATTTAATTCTTATGGATATTCAAATGCCTGAAATGGATGGACATGAAGCAACACGAAAAGCACGACAAGAACTAGCTATACGCACTCCAATATTGGCTATGACCGCTCAGGCGACACCTGCAGAAATAGAGGCGTGTATGCACAGTGGCATGAATGATTACATCTCCAAACCATTTCAAGAAGAGGTATTATTCTCTAAAATAACCCATTGGTTACAAACAGATTTTTTAATGTAATTTTACAAAAAAAACAGATTGAACACACAAAACAAAGCTGCTATTGAAACTGCTCAATTGAGTATTAAACAATTAGAAGATTTAAAATTGTATCGTAGGTTATTGATTATAACCTTACTACTTTATCCAGTATTTGGATACGTCAATACTTTTGTACATCAACCAGCAACTGAAACGCTGGCGATGTTTTATGAGCGCATTGGGTTTAGTGTAATAATATCATTATGTGTTGGGCTTTCGTACTATACTCATAAAGTGCGTGCCTATTTTTACGCCATCATTTCAACCCTCGTTTACCTTGGGTTTAGTCATTTAACCTATATCGCATTGATAAATGGTTATTCAATGAATCATTTGATTGGCATCATCATGGTTTATGTAGGTACTTCTTTGGTTTTTCGAAAAAACTTACACCTTAACTTTTACATTTCTTTTGCTACTCTAGCGACAATAGTAGTTGCATTTATTAGTCCAATAGGTGAAATATCACGTATCATCGTTTCGTTGATTTTTGTCAGTATTAGTATTGTCATATTCATCGGAATGAATATGAAAATCAAAGCTGAAATTCGTTTAAAACACAACGAATCAAATTTTACAGCGATTACCGAAAACACGAATGATCTTATTTGGTCCATTGATTTGAATTACAAAATACTGAGTGCAAATTCGGCAGCATTATCCTTGTTTAAAATACAAGGCATGAAAGATATTTCAATCGGAAAAAAAATAGACTTACTCATCATTACTTCCAACATCCAGCAAGAATGGGAAGCTTATTATTCACGTGCCTTATCTGGGGAAATTTTCACAATTATACAAGTAGAATCCACAACTGCCCAAACCTATGAACATTCTTTTTACCCGATTAAAAGTAGTAAAGGAATTGTTCGTGGAACTTGTATTTTTTCAAGAAATATCACGGAACAAATTGAGCGCGAGAATAAATTAAAACATGCTCAACGCATTGCTAAAACGGGAAGTTTTACTCGTAATTTTATTACTGGTAATTATAGTTGGTCGGATTACATGTATGAACTATTTCAAGTGTCTAAATCAACGGATTTAAACGCAATGACTATAAAAGATTTCATTCATCCAGAAGATTATGCTGAATATGAACGCTTATTCACTACTGCTTTCAAAACTGGTGAAGCATTTTCATTCAGGTATCGTATTGTACGTCCAAACTTTACAACATTACCAGTGTTAACAAATGTTGTATTAATCCAAGATGAGCAGAAAAAAATCATTGAAATTAGTGGTACGATTCAAGATTACTCTGATCAATACCGTACTGATCAATTGGAGCGAAAAAATCTTGAGTTACAAAAAGAGAAAGAATTGGCAGATTTACTCAACAATCAACACGAGTCATTTTTAGCCAATATGAGTCATGAGATTCGTACTCCAATGAACGCAATTGTTGGGATTTCAAATTTGTTTTCCAAGGCAATTTTTGAAAACCCTAAACATCGAGAGTACATTGATGCCATTAAGATTAACTCTGAAAAATTATTGAATATTATCAATGACGTTTTGGATTATTCAAATATTGAACATGAAGAGAAAAACGTTAAAAATGAAGCGTACTCTATCCAAGAACTTTTTGTTTCATTGATTGATGGTTATCAAAAAGAGGCCGATCAGAAAAAAATATCTATGCGTTATTTTGTTGAGCCTGATGTATTCGATCAGCAACAAGGAGATGTAATTCATATATCGCGTATTTTATCTCATTTAATTTCAAATAGCCTCAAATTTACCCATGAAGATGGAGAACTAATCATTGCAGCTACAGTGGAAGAATCCACTGATCTTTCAGTACTTATCTTTAAGGTTATTGATACAGGGGTTGGTATTGCAGAAGATAAAAAAGAGAAGATTTTTGATACATTTACTCAACTAAATAGCCAAGAGGTTGGAAAAAATAGTGGTACAGGTTTAGGTTTACCGATATGTAAAAAAATGGTTGAATCTATTGGAGGAACCATCACAGTAAATAGTTGGGTAGGTCTTGGCAGTGAATTTATTGTTCGTTTACCTATCAACACTCCATCATCTTCTCAAGTTCAGACAAGTTTACTTCATGACACCTCTGAAATTTCAATCCTTTTGGTAGAAGATAATTCATTCAATCAAATGGTAGCGATTGAAACCATAGAAAGCTGGAATCTGAATGCCCACATCACCCTCGCTGAAAATGGAGAAGAGGCACTGAAGAAATTAGGTATTATGA
>CANCJF010000117.1 GCA_947378245.1 Bacteroidota bacterium | reverse complement strand
GAAGTAATTATTTATTTATTTAAAAATTTAAAACATGAAAAAAACTTTAAAAAATGTAACAGATGTCTTTTCTAAATATGGAAAAATAATTATTGTATTATTTACAATTAAAATTTTATTATTTGGATCCTTATTCTTGTTTAACTCTTGTAAAAAACAAATTCCAAATTTAGTAGAAAATCAACAACAAGAATCAGTCTCAAATATGAAAGATGTAACTATTGAATCTTTAGATTTTATTAAAAATGATTTAAATATTCAAGAATTAAAAAAAGAGAAATCTTTAACATTTTCGGATGAAATTGAGGTAAAAGCAAAAAAAGAATTGACACCTATAATTGAAAATGGTTTAAATGTACTATATAGTTATGGTTTAACAGACAAGGATATTCTTGAAAATTTTGAATCTTTAGAAGATCCTAAAATTGCCTTATTAGCATTGGCAATTGTATCTGTTGAATCAACAGAAGAGACGCATGCTTGTCTAAATTCATTCCTAGTTAATAATAGTTTCGCAGCTCAACAAGGTCAAGGTTCACCTTCAATTGGCAGTTGTGCTATGGACGCTTTAGGAATACCTGCTTCTTTATTAATGGGAACTGCAAAAGGAACATCAGCAAAAGCAATTATGAAAGCTGCTGGAAAATTAGCGGGTAGAACTATAGGCTATATTGGATTAGCGATTGCAATTTATGATTTTGCTGATTGTATGAATTACATAAATTATTAAAAATGAAAATATTTATCGAAATAATTACTTTAATATTTTATAGTTATGTAATTTTCATACTAGTCAAAAAAATATTAGAATATTATTCTTCAAAAAAATGGTTGAATTTTATTATTTTAAATATTTCTTTAATTTTTTCTTTTTATTTACTCATAAAGAAATTAATTGAAATAATTAAATAAATTCAGTCAAAATTATTTTTAGATAGAGGCTATTTCAAGTTTGAAATAGCCTCTTTTAGTGAAATATTAATTACCTTTTTGTCTACACTTGATTTAATCATAATAAATCGTCTCAAATCGAGTAATCGACAATAAATTCGTTGCGACTTCTTGTTTGATTATAGAAGAAAGCACTCCCGTTTTAGCATTGTACAAAAACTCAGTTTGATAGATTAATTTTTTATTGACATATGACTTTTTACTCATTAAGTTGTTTTTGGTGTCATATTTAAAATGAATAGACTCTGTTTCTTTTGGAGTCAAACTTGAAAATTTAACAATACTATCTACCTGATTATTTAGGTTATAATAGTATTTCACCTCATTAATTTCAGAAGTCATTTTTAATTTTTTAGCAATTTCAATAATTTGTCCTTTTGGATTGGTATAAGTGATATAATCTATATAAGGATTCCCATAACTGTTATAGACAATTTTTTTCTTCTGATTTGGATAACTCTTATAACGTACAGTTTCAAAATCTATGATACTATCTTGCTTAAATAATGGATCAGATAAGTTACGCCGTAGAACGTTATCACGAAAATATTCTTCTTTAATAATTTGACCTATAGAATCATACGTGTAATTAGTTGATATAAATCCTGAATAACTATTCTTTCGTAAGGTCTTTAATATTCCTTTAGGTGAATAGATGTATTGAAAATAGGCCGTATCCGCACGAAATCCAGGGTCTTGAATTTCGAATACAGTTGCTAAATACCCTTTTTCATTAAAATAATATACTGAAGATTTATCCAGGTCTCTCATAATATCACCTGTCTTTTTCTGAAAATAGGTGCAACGAATTTCCTTTACTTTTTTTAATTTAATTTCTTTCGAATTAAAAAAAGGTTGTTCTTCAAATGATTTACCCAGTGTGTTGTTGATCAACTGACCCCTCGCAGTAAAGGTCAAGCTTAAAACGAAACTAAATATCAACAAGGAGAAGCGCACGATTTTTTTTCTGCAAAAATAAAGTTACTTGTGAATTAAACAATGAAGTATCTAATATCCTACGTAATTTAGCCTTACAATAACGTTGTCATGGAAAAATTTGTCGATAAAATAGCAGCATACATTCAAGAATCATCCTTTCCATTAGAAGATTGGGTGGTCATCCTTCCTTCTGAACGTGCCAAACAATATTTACAACAAGCCATATTTAATGCATACAATAAGCCTGTTTTTTCACCCACTATTTTAACAATCAATCAATGGGTGAAGCAACATACGGATGAAACAATATTAAACAAAACACGCTTATTGTTAACCCTTTTTGAAGTACATACGCATCAAGGGAAAGAAGCAATTGACTCAGTTTTTGATGAGTACTTAACTTGGGGAAACATCCTATTGTCCGATTTTGACGAGATGGAAAGATACCTAGTCGATGCTAAATACCTTTTTAGAAACCTCACCGACATAAAAGAAATTGAAAACTGGAGCTTCGGAGAAGGTAAAGAACTATCAGAACGACAAAAACGATTTATGGAATTTTGGGGCCGTTTACCAGGATATTACCAAGAATTCAATGAAAAATTAAAAGCAAAGAATGCTACTTATGGAGGTAAAGCGTACCGAAATTTAACCGAAAATATAGATCGTGTTTTTAGTGAAAATAAAAATGCACATTTTCTATTTTGTGGTTTTAACGCACTTTCATTAGCTGAAAAGAAAATAATTAAACAATTATCACAACTAGGTAGAGGTCATATTTTATTTGATGTTGACGAATATTATTTTAATGATGATCAGCATGAGGCTGGTGTATTTATTAGAAATACAACGAATTATTTAGGAATTAAAAATCCAGAATCGATCTCACATTCAATAGGTACTGAATCAAAAGAAATACAATTAATTTCATGTTCACAATCTACTGGTCAAGTAAAAGCCATCGGATCTTTATTAGCATCTTTTTCAACTGAAAAAATTGCTAATACACTTGTGCTTTTGGCGGATGAAAGTTTGATTGTCCCTCTTTTAAATTCAATACCCCATAATGTTGGAAAGGCAAATATTACTCTCGGATTACCATTAAAAAATAGTGCTGTAAGAACCTGGGTAGATCTACTTTTTAAAATTCAAGAAGGTATTTTAAAATACAAACGGGTGACTATTTATCATAAAGACTTATTAGCTTTTTGGAATCACCCCTTCATGATTGCATTAATGTCCAAGGAGGAAGAAAAATTGATTCAAGAGAAAGAACAAAGTATGCGAAAGTTCAATACAATCTTTCAACAAGTGAATAAAGTGACTATTTCTCCTCGTATAGACGAATTTTTACATTTAATATACACCCCTTGGGAAAATAATTGGGGAAATGCCTTAATTTTTATCCGTAAACTCAATGAATTGTTGTTTGGACAACTTGATGACAACAGCATGTATGAAAAAACACTTATCCACTGTTTTGATCATGCCTTGATAGACTTTCAAAATTGTATTTCCGAACAATTCCCAACAATGTCGATACATACCTTCAAAAATTTATTTAATCAAGAATGGACCCGTGACACTATGGCTTTCTATGGAAATCCCTTAGATGGACTTCAAATAATGGGATTACTTGAAACACGATTGTTAGATTTTAAAACTATTTTAGTAGTTGGAATGAACGAAGGTAAAATGCCTCCTACAAACCCAATTCAGACACTTATCCCAATGGATTTAAGACAGCATGTTGGGCTGCCATTACCAAGAGATAAACAAGGTTTATTTGCACATCATTTTTATCGATTATTACATCATTGCTCGGAAATGTATATCACCTTTTCTTCTTCCATGGAAGGAGTAAACTCAAACGAACCAAGCCGATACTTATTACAATTAGAATTAGAATTAACGAAATATTCATCTTTAATAAATTTCACAAAAAAATTCTACACTCTTCAATCAAATCAACAATCAACAAAAATAAAATCAATAGTTAAAACGAATGAATTAGTTTTAAAGCTAGATCAATTATTAATAGCTGGTATTTCCGCAAGTGCTTTAAAAACGTTCTTTACTTGTCCCTTGGATTTTTATTACAAATATGTTCTTCGATTTGGTGAAGAAGAAAAAATAGAAGAGTCTATTGAGAGTAATCAACTTGGAACATTTGTACACGCTGTCCTTGAAAATCTGTACCTTCCATATGTTTTTAAAGTTAACAACGGGATAGAAAAACAAACAATTCCTCCTAAGATTTTAGTTGACGATATTGACCATATGATTAAAGCTTATCCCTTAGAAATGCGTAAACTATTTAGTGAACATTTTAACGGGGATGCTGAAGCGTTTCTAAAAGGAAAAAACTACCTTAGTTTTACGATGGCTTTAGAACTCACGAAACGATTTTTTGAGTTTGAAAGAAAGAGAATATTAGCACTTAACAACACCGGTATACGTATAATTAGTTTAGAAGAAAAATTCGAGGAATTAATTACAATTTATGTCTTTAACGAACAAAAAGAAATTAAACTGAAAGGAGTCATTGATAGAATTGATGAAATGAATGATGAAATCTATATTTGGGATTATAAAACAGGAAAGGTCGATATAAAAGATATTGGTAAAGAATTAAAAAATTGTGAAGATAAAATTGAGTACTTACTTGAGTCGTCAAAAAACGCAAAACATTTCTTTCAATTAATGCTCTATTGTTATTTATTCAATAAACGATATAATCGAATTCCAAAAAGCAGCGCCATTATATCCCTTGTAAACATGAAAGAAAGTCCTTTTCACTTATTTACAGATGTTGTTACTATTCCAGAAATGATTCAATTGTTCCCTGAAGTACTTGGTAAAATTATGGAAGAAATCTATGACCCTAGCCAAGAATTTAATCACAAAGAACAATTCATGAGTTACTGTAGTTATTGTAATTAATTAAACATTAAAAAAATTAGTCGCCATTAAATCCAACTCATACAATTTATTCAATTTAGGATATTTTATAAATATTTCTATCCTCTTACCTACACGTTCTTCTAAAATAGTTAATGCATTTACTAAAACAACATCGATTTCAGAAATATTAATTGCTAATTCAATTGTTTTTTTAGGAAATATAACATTGCTATAATTAGCAAGTTCAAAACTAACGACCAACTGATTTTCATGTATCATTAGTGCACGAAATATTTTTCCTTTGACGCAAATAGAAAACATAAATGTAAATTTTTTGTAAATAAATTTACATTTTATTTACCAATGTACAATAAATTTCATAGATTAAATACAAAATAGTAAACCTAAAATCAATCCTTATTAGAGGTCAAAGTTCTTTCAGTCAAGTATTACAAAAAAACAGGAGTTTTGCCCTCCTTTTTTTTATCTTTGTTTTTCAAATTTTATCACCATGTTTAGATCAAATACCTGTGGCGAACTCCGCCTTGAAAATATAAATCAAAATGTAACCCTTGCTGGATGGGTACAACGTTCCCGTGACCTTGGAGGTATGACCTTCGTCGATCTTCGTGATCGTTATGGAATTACGCAGTTAGCCTTTAATTTAGAGGAAAACGAGGCATTGTGTTTACAAGCGAGAAAGTTAGGCCGTGAATTTGTGATTCAAGTAGAAGGAACCGTAATCGAACGTTCTAGTAAAAATAAAAACATGCCTACGGGTGAAGTGGAGATATTGGTGACTAAACTGACAATATTAAATGCTTCGGTTACCCCTCCTTTTACAATCGAAGATGATACAGATGGCGGGGAAGAATTACGAGCACAATTCCGTTATTTAGATTTACGTCGTGGACCAGTGCAAGAAAAATTACGTTTGAGAAACCGTGTTGCTTTAGAAACTCGTAAATACTTAGATAAAAACGATTTCTTAGATGTTGAAACTCCTTATTTAATTAAATCTACACCAGAAGGAGCACGTGATTTCGTGGTTCCAAGTCGTATGAATGCTGGTGAGTTTTATGCACTTCCACAATCTCCACAAACGTTCAAACAATTATTGATGGTTTCTGGTTTTGACCGTTATTACCAAATCGTGAAATGTTTCCGTGATGAAGATTTACGTGCAGATCGTCAACCAGAATTTACTCAAATCGATTGCGAAATGGCATTCGTAGAACAAGATGACATCTTGAATATGTTTGAAGGTTTAGTGAAACATGTTTTCCAAGAAGTAAAAGGGGTAACGTTTGATGGAGATTTTCCTCGTATGACTTACGCTGAGGCGATGGTAAAATATGGTTCGGATAAACCAGACATTCGTTTCGACTTGGAGTTTGTTTACTTAACAGATTTAGTACAAAACAAAGGATTTGTTGTGTTTGATAATGCGGAAGCAGTTATTGCTATCAATGCACAAGATTGTTCAGAATATACACGTAAACAATTAGATGCATTGACGGATTGGGTAAAACGTCCACAAATTGGTGCAACTGGATTAATTTATTTAAAATACAATGCGGATGGTTCCTTGAAATCATCGGTAGACAAATTCTATTCTCCTGAAGAATTAGCTTTATGGGCAGAAAGAGCAAACATGAAACCAGGCGATTTGTTATTGGTTTTATGTGGTGGTATGGATAAAACCCGTAAACAAATGAATGAATTGCGTTTACACATGGGGAATGAATTAGGATTACGTAATCCAAATGTGTTCAAACCGCTATGGGTAATGGATTTCCCTTTATTAGAATGGGACGAAGAAAACGAGCGTTACCACGCTATGCACCACCCTTTTACTTCGCCAAAACCAGAAGATTTCGCGTTGATCGATACAGAACCAGGAAAAGTAAGAGCAAATGCCTACGATTTAGCAATGAATGGTGTTGAACTTGGAGGTGGATCTATCCGTATTCACGACCGTGCACTTCAAGAGCGTATGTTTGAATTATTAGGTTTCACTCCAGAAGAAGCTCAAAAACAATTCGGTTTCTTACTAAAAGCATTTGAATATGGTGCTCCGCCACACGGAGGATTGGCATTTGGTTTAGATCGTTTGGTAGCAACCATGGGTGGTTCGGATTCTATTCGTGATTACATCGCGTTCCCTAAAAACAACAAAGGCCGCGACGTGATGATCGACGCACCTTCTACGTTGGACGAAAAACAAATGGAAGAACTTTCAATCAGAACCGTGGAAGCATAATTACACTGATAAATACTACTTCGCAAAACACCATTCACCCCTGTCCGCCTGAGCGGTGTCGAAGGCTAAAGGGGTAAATGGTAACTATTTGAAAAGGAAATCTCCACCCATACGTCACTCGTCTCCCGTCTCCCTTCACTTTATTATTAAGCATGTAGTGTTTATCCTAATAATGTCGTACATTTAAATATAATTGAAATTCGCATTCTTATGGTAAATCTCGATAACTACCTCGACAATCATTACATACACAGAAGTAACTGGTTGCGTGCAGCTGTATTAGGTGCAAATGATGGAATTTTATCCATCACAAGTATCGCAATAGGTATTTCTGCTGCGAGTAATTCTAGAGAACCTATCATACTCGCTACTGTTGCAGGATTGGTTGCAGGGGCTCTTGCAATGGCTGCTGGTGAATATGTTTCTGTAAGTTCACAAATGGACACAGAGAAAGCAGATATCGCGCGTGAAGCACAAGAATTAGAAGATATGCCAGAAGAGGAATTACTTGTCTTGGCTGCAATCTACGAACAACGCGGTTTATCCAAAGAAACAGCTATGAAAGTTGCAATAGAATTGACAGAAAAAGATGCTTTAGCTGCGCACGTCCGCGATGAATTAGGAATCAATGAAATAAGCCAAGCAAATCCAATCGAAGCTGCAATGGCTTCAGGTGCCGCATTTACCTTAGGTGGAATTTTACCCTTAATTGTTGTCCTCTTTTTTCCCTTATCTTTTATGGAATATGGATTGTATGGATTTTCAATCATTTTCTTAATTACGTTAGGAATTATCGCTGCAAAAACGGGCGGTTCAAGTATTAAAAAAGCAATATTGAGAATCACAATTTGGGGAACATTAGCAATGGGATTAACCGCGCTAGTTGGGTATATTTTTGGAGTTAATGTTTGAGAAATTTATATCTTTACTTTTTTCAAAAAATAAGCAACAAGCATGGAATATACATTTCGCGAGATAGAGACCAAATGGAGAAAATTTTGGGCTGATAATCACACTTTTAAAACCCCTGACACTTCAGAAAAACCAAAATATTATGTGCTTGACATGTTTCCATACCCTTCTGGAGCTGGTCTGCATGTAGGTCACCCACTTGGATATATCGCTTCAGATATTTACGCACGTTACAAACGTTTGAAAGGATTTAATGTCTTGCATCCAATGGGTTATGATTCTTTTGGATTGCCTGCAGAGCAATATGCGATTCAAACAGGGCAACACCCTGCAGTGACAACAGAGGAAAATATTTTACGTTACCGTGATCAATTGGATAACGTTGGTTTTTCATTTGATTGGTCACGTGAAGTGCGAACTTCTAGTCCAGAGTATTATAAATGGACCCAATGGATTTTTATGCAGTTGTTTGATTGTTACTATGACAACAAAACCAATAAAGCTGAACGAATTTCTTCGTTGATAGAAGTATTTGAAAAAGAAGGAAATAAAAACATAGATGCGTGTTCTGACTGTGAAGTTATATTTACTTCTGAGGAATGGAATTCGTACGATTCTAAACAAAAAGAAGAAATAATACAAACCTATCGTTTAGCGTTTTTAGCTGATTCTTGGGTAAATTGGTGTCCTAAATTAGGAACAGTATTAGCAAACGATGAGATTGTGAATGGTGTTTCCGAACGTGGAGGACATCCAGTAGAACAAAAATTAATGCGTCAGTGGTCGATGCGTATAAAAGCATATGCAGAACGATTATTGACAGGATTGGAAGGTTTAGACTGGACAGATTCTGTAAAAGACATTCAACGAAATTGGATTGGGAAATCTACAGGGTGTTCATTAAAATTCCAAATTGCAGATTCCAAATTAGCAGATTCAGAATCAATTATTGAAGTCTTTACCACACGACCTGACACCGTTTTTGGAGTTTCGTTTATGGTACTAGCACCTGAACATCCATTGGTTGATTTGATTACAAC
>CANCJF010000116.1 GCA_947378245.1 Bacteroidota bacterium | reverse complement strand
CTCTAAGAAACAAAAAAGAATGAGGCAAGATCTCAATGACAATATACTTTGAAAGCTATTTCGGAATTAATCAGCTCTCATTCTTTTTCACTTTTTATTACTAAATTTATTCATTCTATTTTTGAAAACAAACATAGGAGAAATTAAGAAATTTAGAACGTTTTTGTGAAGTTTGGATGGAAGAACATTTAGTTCATTTCATTCATTTTTTGATTCTAAATAGTGTTTGATATAAATTAGAATAGAATGAAAATAGCAGATTTTGACACGATTATTTTTGATTTAGGTGGGGTGGTGATTAACTTGGATTATGGGAAAACAACCCAGGCTTTTGAGGGGTTGGGGTTGACCAATTTCAATGATTTATATTCGCAAGCAGCACAGAGTGGTTTATTTGATGCGTTTGAAAAAGGGGAATGTTCGGTACAATATTTTATCAATAAGGTATTGGATTATTTGCCAACTGGAACGCAGGCTAATCAAGTGGTTGAGGCTTGGAATGCGATGATTTTAGATTTTCCATTGGAGAATTTAGCATTATTGAAGCGACTACAAGATGAAAAACGTACGTTTTTGTTGAGCAACACAAATGAAATTCATATTCAGAAAGTGCATCACCATTTGCAACAGGCATCAGATGAAAAAACCTTACATCCTTATTTTGAGAAAGTTTATTTTTCGAGTGATATTGGGATGCGTAAACCGGACAGCGAGATTTTTGAATTTGTACTGAAAGAGCAAGGCTTAGACCCAGCGAGGACTTTATTTATTGACGATACAGAACAACATATTTTGGGCGCTCAAAAACTTGGGATTCAAACGTATCATTTAGGGAAAGGGGAGAGTATTTGTAGTTTGTTTTAATTTTTATGGTTCGTATTCCACCTTTTTTTACTTCGTATCTGCTTCGCGGTCATTGCCAAAAAAGGTGAAGCCAAAATCCCGATTTCTATGGATTATGCAAATGAAAAAGAAAATTCTTTTTGATAAGATTGATCTTTTTTAATTACTGCAAATATACGAAGTATCAATTTGTTTCTAATAGCATTCAAAACGGACATCTTATTTTTTCCTTCGCTTACTTTTCTAGCAAAATATTCTCTCATTTCACCTTTCATAGCTACAGATGATAAAGCTGACATATGTAGCAATGTTTTTAAGTTAATATTAGCCATTGAAGACACTCTGGCTTTTTTAAATACGCTAGTTCCTGACGAATAATCAAAAGGTACTACACCACAATAACATGCAAATTTCTTAGCATTATCAAAGTTTTTAAACTCATTTGTAGATGTAATAACTTCAACTGCTGTAAACATTCCTATTCCATCAATAGAAGTTATTAATTTGTACATATGATTTAGTTTGGCATCTTCTTGGATTAATTTTAAGATTTCTTTTTCTATGTTTTTAACATCTTGTTTTAATGCATTTACAGATAACTCACAGGATTTAAAAAGTAATTCCATATCAGAACCTAAAAAAGACTTTTCATTGACAGCTAACTTTAATTGCTTCAAATTGTTCATTAAATTTCTCCTCAATGAAATCAATCGTTTTATTCGAATAACAACATTTCGAGGTGGTAACCATTTAACTGCTGATTCTTGGTTTTTGTAGGCGAATAAAGCTATTCTCTTGGAATCAATTTTATCATTTTTACCTCTAGTAATCCCTTGTGATCTAATGATTTGTAATGGTTTTTCAATCCATAAAAATATTTCATTTACTTCACATGTTTTTTTTAGATGTTCGTTATATATACCAGTGTTTTCAGCACACCAAAGACAATTATTAATATTGATTTTCTGTTTCTTTAATAACTTTAAAAATTCATTTAATCCATCAATTGAATTATCTATTTGAACATGAAATTCAAAATCTTTTCCTTTTAATACGCTTAAGTCTAATGTCTTTTTTGACACATCAATACCAATGAAATACTTAAAATTTGTACTTTTATCCATAGAAGTTAAAATTTGGAACTACACTTTTAAACACTTTCAATTCCCTGATAATAGGTCATTAGCCTGAATTTCTATTTGAAGTATGTTTAAAAAGCTGATAAAGGATAAAATCGGGATATAGGTCATTAGCCTAGTGCTATCGTTTATTTACCTTTATCAGCGTAGTTCTTGTTAATATTTAAAATTATCAAATATTATACAAACCTAAGGGATAGCTATCGGGACTAGGCCTCTATGAAGTTTTCTTGAAAATTAAGTTACATTTCACTGTCTTCACCCAAACTCACAAACGCCTTTAGCTTATTTTCATACTGAAAATTCAGAAGGCTGTGTTCAAACAAGGGTTTGACTACGTTACATTTCTATTATTTTCTACGTACACTTCATAAATGGCCAATTTTACGGTTTCAACATTCAAGAATAATTTATCTAAATTTTTCAATATAAAATATATTCTAACTTTGTTTTATTAAGTAACAATATAAACATGCAAACTAAACTAAGCGTTAACATCAATAAAATCGCTACGATACGCAATGCGCGTGGCGGTAACACTCCAAATGTTGAATTATCAGCGATTGACTGTGAACGTTTTGGTGCGCATGGAATTACGATACACCCACGTCCAGATGAGCGACATATCACGACAAAGGATACGTATGATTTGGCAAAAGTTGTAAAAACTGAATTAAACATTGAAGGTTATCCTGACCAACGTTTTATGGCGATGGTGGCTGAAATCAAACCTGCTCAAGCAACATTAGTTCCTGATCCTCCGCATGTATTGACTTCCAATGCTGGTTGGGATACCGAAAAACACTTGGAGGAGTTACGCAACATCATTACTAAAATCAAAAGTCATGGTGTGCGAACATCGATTTTTGTAGATACAGAATTGAAAAACATAGAATACGCTGCAAAAACAGGGGTCGATCGCATCGAATTATATACTGGTCCTTACGCAGAACATTTTCCCATCAATAAAGAAGAAGCAATCGCTCCATACGTGAAAGCTGCTGAATTGGCGCGAGAATTAGGTCTAGAGGTCAATGCAGGTCATGATTTAAGCCTAGAAAATTTAGCGTATTTCAAAAAACACATTCCCTTTTTAGCAGAGGTTTCTATTGGACATGCTTTGATTTCGGATGCCTTGTATTTCGGCTTGGAGAATACGATTCAGTTGTATTTGAAGGAATTGGCGTGATTTTTCTGTTGGGGTTACTCGCGAGTAACCCCAACAGAAAAATCACTGGTTAATCACGATTAACCCTAACCGTGAAGTAGATTTCTAGTTCCGAAAGGGTTTCTTCCGTTTTTGGTTTGTCTTCTATCACCTTTCCTTTCTCCAACAAAATGATTCGATTACTGATTTCGGTGATGTGTGCTAAATCGTGACTGGAAATCAGCATAGTCATCCCTTTTTGGTGCAATTTTTTGAGTGTTTCTTTTAACCAAGATTGGGAAGTAGGATCTAAAAATGAAAATGGTTCATCTAGGATGAGTAGTTCAGGATTTGGCAACAACGCACCTAAGATTCCAATTTTGTTTCTATTTCCGGCAGATAATTCCCGGATTAACGTTTTTGCTTTGGGATCAACAGTGAAAAACGCAGTATTTTCAGCAAAAAATGCATCGCGTTGTTCGTTTGAAATTTTGTGCAGTGATGCCACAAACGACAAGTATTCGTAGGGAGTCAGGTAAGGAATTAAAAAGCTTTCATTTAGAAACGAACCTGTGTAAAATTTCCAAGCTTCTGTTTCATTGACGGGTACATTTTTGGAATATACTGTTCCGGTATTTGCTTGAATGATGTCTAAAATTAAACTCAATAAGGTCGATTTTCCGGCACCATTATTACCAACTAAACCGATATTTTCTCCTTGATTGATTGTTAACGAAGGAATATCAAGTACCGTAATCTTGTTGTATTGTTTTTGAATGTTTTGAATGTTGATCATGATCAAAATTTTTATTTCTAAGTTTTTACCATTGAGAAGTTTAGGCAAATTAAAACAAAGTTAATGTCTGAGTCCATTTAGTTATGCTGTCGGTTGGACATTCATTTATTCTCTACTTCTAAATCCTTCAGCCAGTTTGTATTTTTGTTCGTGAAATTTACGCGTGATTACACCTAACCAATACGAATTTGTAGCAATACCAAGGATTCCAAGTCCTGCGAGAATGTAGTAGGTGAATAGTACATTCCCAAGTAAAAAGCAAATTCCATGTATGCAAAAAGGAATTAACAGTACTGGAATTAAAGGGATAAAATTACGAATGTTAAAACCAGACATATCAAAGCGTTTGTTTTGCGTGATGTCAAAAGGTTGGTATTTGAAATTCGCGACATAAAAAAATAGGTAAGGAAAAATTCCTAATACATAGATTAAAATTGCGAGGTTTAATAAAGGGATTCTTGGTTCTAAAAAGTAGTACGGTATGGAAAGTAGGTAGGCAAGAACCATTGCACTTGCATAGATAATATATTTCACTCGAAATAAGGTTTTTATAGGAATAGCTAAGGTCATAAGTCCATCAAAATGGGAACTATACCCAGACAATGCAATTTGACCAATATTCATCACAAAAGAGGAACAAATAAAAACGCCTGCAATAATGAGTATGAACTTAGTAATATCAAATTCCTTATAAAAAAACAGGCCATATAAAATAAAAAAAGCACTAGAATACAGCATTGTTCTCGTTTTTTTATTTCGAAATATGAACTTTAATTCCAGCATAATTAAATGACCTAGATTCCCATATTTTTCAAGAAACTGAAAAGAAATTAAGCGTTTTGCCTTCGACTTTTTAGAAAACAAAGCTTCATCGTATCGATTTTTTAGAAACAGTTGATAGGTTAAACGGTAGAAAATAAATATCAGAATCCAAGGGAATACAATCATCCATGGGTGAAGCATTGCAAAATGAACAAGCGAATAAAATCCGGAAGAAAGGGAAAGTACCCCTCGATTTTCTAATGTTAATAGAGTAAGTACAAAAGCAAAAAGTAGAATTCCAACGAAACCTTTTTTACTAAAAATATATTTGACAGCGAGACTTACAAAATTAACAATTAGTATTCCTCCATAGATGTAAGAAAACCAAACTAAACTTTCTAATAGCGATTTTTCCTTAACGACAGCAATAAAAAAATAGGGCATTAAAATAACAATAGCGAGAATGTTGAAATAACTAAAAAGACTTGTTATCAATGGGAAATGAAACAACTTTTTTTTGGAAAAGGGCAGAAATAAATAATGTTGTAGATCGAAGGATGTTATGGTTTGAAATTTAAACCGAAGAACAAAATCTACCAAATAATAACTAAACACAAAACGAGTGAACATTTCCAATACCGATTTGTTTGGAAATGTATCTGCAATTATTTTGTGAGCAAATGTTCCCATCATTCCAAATGCTACCAAAAAGTATAGGGAGAAAATGGAAATTAAGATAGAGGAAGCGATGGATCTTTTCCAGAAAACGGATCGAACGCGTTGTTTATAGAGGTGTTTAAGGAGAAGAAACATTTATGGAATTATGAGTTATAGATTATGAGTTATGAATTTATAATCCATAACTCATAATTCATAATTTATCAGTCGATTCTAATTTGTTTAGTTTTCACCACTTCAATTTCACCGAATTGAGCTAATTTCTTTTTGTCTACTAGTTTAAGGTTTCCGTAAATCGTAATGATACGTGGACGGTTTATTAAATTGGTGTTATAAAAATCAACGATGTTATCGAAAGTAAGGGATTTGTAGAGAGGATATCGTTCTTTTAAAGGTGAGGTAGTATACCCTTTTTCTTTACCTCGAGCAATAGTAGTAGATATGTATCTAAAACTTGGGTAATTTGAAGACATAGAATTAATTAGTCCAGCTTTAACCATATCAATACGATCTGGTTTTTTGGGCATAAAACGCAAGATACTATCCATGACCGCTATGGCATCATTTGTTTTATCCATTTGACAACCAACATAGGAATAAAAGGTACATGGATTATTTTTTAAGTATGGTGTCATAAGATTTCCGCCAGTTGCATAAGCCAATGATCGGAATTCTCTGATTTCCTGCATTAAAATTCCAGAGAAACCATCACTCATATAGGAATTAAACGCTTCTGCATTTACTAAGTCTTTGGTAAGTCCAGAATAGTTTCCAGCATTTAAAAAGAAATAAACCTGACCTTGTACCGCTTTTTTATCGTTCACTAATAAGATTTTGTTTTTAGCGATTGGTAATGTTAATTTATCTAAGTAAGGGGTAAATTTGTTTCCTTTATCTGCAGGAAAAATCGCTACTAACTCGTTTTTTAATATTGAATCTGGTGTGTTACCTACAAAATGCCAAGTTGTTTTGTATTCTTCAGTTTTATGATAAACTGTAAGTACTTCTTTGGATGTTATTTTTGCTAGATTTTTTAAAGAAGTTCTAGTTATATATTCAGATTGATTCCCGTAACGTGCGAAATCTAATAATATATTTCCCATCAAATCTGGGTTTTTCAATTCTGATTGACGACTAGATTTTTCACCATCTAACATCGTTTTAATTGCTTTTTCATCTAACATTGGTTCATAAACCAAGGACTTGATTAGAGGTAAAGCTTTCTTTAAATTGCTTTCCATTCCATTAAATTCAATCATGAAACGATTTTCAGTTACATATGAATAATATGAAACACCAAGTAGTGCAAATGCTTGTTTTAGTTGATCTCTCGATAATTCTTTGGTGAAAAAGTTGTTAAATAAATAGGAAGCAAGATCTATGTTAGCAATCGAATCTTTTCCAACTGAACGCACAATTTTTAAGGTAAAAATATCGTTGTATGGGTTATTCGTAAGATATAAATCACTTGTTCCGAAAAGTTTAGTCAATTTAGCATCCTTTTCATAATCCAACAATTTTGGTGTGCCTGATTCTTTCATATTTGCTAAAAAGTTTTTACAATATGCAGACTCAATTTTTTGATCAGCAACTACTGGATCAAATCCTGGTTTTTCTAAGGTAGTTTTGTCGGGAAATCCCATCGAAGAACGAAGAGTAAAGTGATTGTCGATAAAATATGTTTTAGCAACTCTCATGATATCTTCTTTCGATATTTGATTGATTTGGTTGGTTTGTGCTAAGTATTCTTCCCAAGAAGAACCTTCACTAAATAATGAAACCAAGGTCATACACTTACTATATTCGCTCTCTAATTCTGCTTTTCGTTCACGTTCAATTTCTTGTTGGATAATACGAATATTCGTATCAGAGAATTCTCCTTTTTTCAACTTTTCAATTTCTATATAAATTAATTTTTCGGCATCTTCAAAACTTTGACCTATAATTTTAGGTCCGAACATAATTGCTACAGCGCCATCGTCGTTATACGTAAGATTAAAAGGAGATGAAAATAACAAATTACCATCTAATTGTAATTTATTTAAACTACCAGTTTCAGACGAGTTGTTTAACAAACGTAAACAAATTTCCATTGGAATTTGATCTTTATGTCTTGAAGCGAACGATTTATACGCTAATAAACCAAATTTTATTGGAGTACGTTTCACTTCCATTATTTCCGGTTTCTCAAATTTACTTTGTGGGTAAATTGGAAACGTAGGAACTATCCCAGAACGTAGTTTGGAGAATTTCTCTTTGATTAGGGTTGTAGTACTAGTTACATCAAAGTTTCCAGAAATTACTAATGCCATGTTATTTGCTACATAGTAATCATTAAAATATTTGTACATTTTTGTCAGCGAAGGGTTTTTTAAATGTTCTACTGTACCGATTGTTGTTTGTGTACCATAAGGATGCGTTGCAAAAACTTTAGCATGTAGTTCTTCGATCAAGCTACTATAAGGACTATCCATTCCACGGTTTTTTTCTTCGTATACCACTTCTAATTCAGATTGGAATGAACGGAATACAGGGTTTTGAAAACGGTGAGCATATAATTCTAGCCATTTATCTATTTGTGTTGCTGGAAAAGCGTTGTGGTAAACCGTCATATCGTTTGCCGTAAATGCATTTAATTCCGTTCCACCAATACTTTTAATTAATTTGTCAAATTCTGTTGGATTTGCATATTTGGATGCTTGAACACTTTGATTATTAATTAATTTTTGAATGTTTTTACGTTGTGTTTCGTCTTTCGTTTTTCCTAATAAATCGTAGTAGTAAACAATTGAATCTAAAAATGGTTTTTCTTTCGCATAATCTGTTGTTCCAAGTTCGTTTGTACCTTTAAATAATAAATGTTCCAAATAATGCGCCATACCTGTTGCATCTGCAGGGTCATTTTTACTTCCTGCTTTTACGGCTACGGCACCATATACACCTACTGCATAAGGGTCTGGATTTAGGATCACCGTTAGTCCATTGTCTAATACAAACTTTTGAATATTAAACGCATTTTGTTGCGCTGATGCTTGAAATACAAGTATTAATAATAAGGATAGGGGTAAAAAAAGTTTTTTCATGTTAGTGTATAATTGAGCGGTTTATTTACAAAATTCTTTTAGGTCAGTTTTAGCATTTTCATGACCAAGTTCGGCTGCTTTTTTCAAATCTTCACACCCATTTTTAGTATTATTCGTGCTTAGGTAAGCCATGCCACGTTGGTAAAAGGCAATAGAATTCTCAGCATTCAGAGAAAGTACCTTGTTAAAATCAGCAATAGCTTTCTCATTCATTTCTAACATCGAATAGGATATACCTCTACCTAAAAACGCGGTTTCGTTTGGATCAATCGTCATTGCTTTTTCAAATGCTTCTAATCCACCTTTATAATCTTTCTGTTGATTTTTGGTATCACCTATTCCAATGTAACTATCAAAATAATTAGGGTTGATTTCTAAGCTTTTTTTATAATCCGCTAAAGCACCTTTTGTATCATTTAATTCTGCTTTTGCACTAGCACGATAGTAATAATAGAAATCTATTTTTGGGTCTAATTTGATTGCAAAGTTATAATCTTCCATAGCAGTTTTATAATTATTTAAATTTGCTTTTAATAAGCCACGATTTAAATAGTAATCACTTCCTTTTGGATTTAATTCAATGCATTTGTTGTAATCTTGCAACGCACCTTCATTATCATCAATCATAGCTTTTGA
>CANCJF010000115.1 GCA_947378245.1 Bacteroidota bacterium | reverse complement strand
TCACGTCGCTGATTAACAATGTCTAAATGTTCATTTGTCAAACCGTACAATTCATTTTCTGATAAAGAGGAGGAAATAATTCGTAAAAGTTTATCCATTTCAGCAGCATCTTCCGACTTGGAAACATAATCAAGAATGGCTTGCTTTTTTTGGTTTAACGGTATTGATCGCATCAACTAACTTTTTATTAATTAAATATACATCAAAAGAATCTATTTTCCAAATTGACTTTATAAAAAAAACTCCCAAAAATTAGGATAACTCTTAGCAACCGACTCAGCTCCATTAATTGAGATTGGTGATTCTGTAAACATCCCTAACACTCCAAAACACATGGCAATTCGGTGGTCGTTGTGCGCGTTTATTTCTCCACCAGAAATGGTTGACTGACCATGAATATGCATCACATCAGCATCAAGGTCTATTCGAACTCCTAATTTTTCAAATTCGGTTTGCAATACTTTTCCTCGATTGCTTTCCTTGTTTTGTAAGCGATGAACCCCTTTAATGGTTGAAACACCTGGAATCAATGACGCAAAAGTAGCTAAGGCAGGAAATAAATCTGGACAATTGGTCGCATCAAACTCAAAGGATTTTCGTTGCGTACCGTTGATTTGAATACCATTCTCTGATTGAAGAATCGTACAATGTGCATTTTCAAAAGCTTCTAAAATAGCTTTGTCTGCTTGTAAACTTTCTAGAGATAGTCCTTGAACGTTTATATCTTGTCCGAGTGCACTTGCAACTAACCAATAACTAGCACTACTCCAATCTCCTTCTACTGTATATTTTACAGGTTGGTAAGTTCGATTTCCAAGAATGAGATACCGATTTCCTTCTTGATTAATTGTAATCCCAAACGCTTTCAAGGTAGTTAAAGTCATCTGAATGTATGGAGTACTAACACTCTTTTCGACAACTAAAATTGAATCTCGCTGTAACAATGGCAAACCCATTAAGAGACCAGATATATACTGTGAACTCTGACTTCCATCTACTACTATTTCTCCTGGTTGGATGCCTCCACGAAGGTACAATGGTAAAGTATTATTTTCCTCGAATGTGAATTTCAGATTGTGTTGTTTGAACAAGTCCGCATAAAACTCCATGGAACGCGTCAATAACGAACCTTCTCCTGAAATTAAAAAATCACCTGGATGCATTGCGCAAACCGCAATTAACAAACGAGAGGTCAACCCACTTTCTCCACAATGCAACGAACTAGCGTTTGGAAATTCTGTTATCCCTTCTACTTCTAATGTCTCTCCGTTCCTTGTTGTTTTTGCTCCAAGTTGCTCGATGCATTGCAGCATTGCTAATTCATCCTTACTGTTTCCTAGTTGGTAAATATAGGATTTCCCTTTGGCTAACGCTGCCGCTAATAACGCACGTTGCCCATCGCTTTTAGACGCTGGAATTTGAATCGTTCTTGAATAATTTCCGGGAAGTACTTCTTGAATCATGGTTTATTTGTTCATCACACTAATTTGTCGTGTAATGGATTCTAAGTGAATAGCATCTAAAATAGAACGGACAAAATCATCGCTTAAGTTCAAGGATTTCGCCATCTGTAAACGGGATTCTAACAGTTTTTTCCAATGTTCTTCTTGAAGTATGGTGATATTATGTTCTTTCTTGAAACGACCTATTTCTTCGCTGATGTTCATTCGTTTTACCAAGACATCAAACAATTCACAGTCTAAAGCATTTACTTGTTTACGGTAAGTATCTAACTCATCAAACGATCGTTGTTCCATTACATTGGAACGTAACACTAATTTAGTTAATAGTTCCGTTAACACCTCTGCGGTTATTTGTTGTTTCGCATCCGACCACGCTTTTTCTGGTGTTGGATGTGTTTCAATCATTAATCCATTGTAATTTAAGTCCATCGCTTTTTGCGAAACTTCCAATAATAAATCAGTTCTTCCAGCGATATGACTCGGGTCGCAAATTAATGGAACATCCGACAATTCTTGTTTCAAAGCAATTGGAATCTCCCACGTAGGAACATTGCGATAGGTATCGTGTTTATAGACAGAAAACCCTCGATGAATTGCTGTTAAATCTGTAATCCCAGCTTGTTGCAAACGTTCAAAAGCACCAATCCACAAATTTACATCTGGATTGATAGGGTTTTTAATCATCACTGGAATGTTAGACCCTCGTAAAGCGTCCGCTATTTCTTGAACTGCAAATGGATTCACCGTAGTACGAGCTCCAATCCATAATACATCGGTATTGTATTGTAATGCGAGTTCGACATGTTTCGCATTGGCAACTTCCACTGCAAAAGGAATCCCTACCTTTTTTGAGGCTTCTGCAATCCAAGGTAATCCTTGTTCGCCAATACCTTCAAATGAATCTGGTCGGGTTCGTGGTTTCCATATTCCACCACGGATCAACTGCGTTTTCCCTTCGGATTTTAACGCATTTATTATTGTATGTGTTTGTTCTTCGGTCTCCACACTACATGGACCCGCAATAACAAAAGGTCTCGTTTGTTTTATTTGTTCGGCTAAATTCATTGTTTGGAAGTTAATGCGTTTTTTGTACTTATTCCTACAACAAAATCTTTTAAATAAAAAGGTTCAAAATAAGCGACATCCTCCAAGTCGTTTGCTAAAAATTTGGCGTATGCAAGTTCTACTTGACCTTCCGCAGAAGCAATGAGGGAAGAATCTATGGTAACCTTTCTGTCTTTCCACAACTCTTTAAGCTTTTCTACTCCATCGCCGATTGCAACAAACGGCTCAAATTCAGCATAGCTTTCCTCTTCGAGTATGTCTGCAGAAATATTCTTTAATACGTCCTCTTCCTTGGAGAAAACCGAAGAAAATACTTCCATTCTACGCGCATCAATCATAGGAATGATGGTTTGGTTTGGATAAACTTTTTTTCCTAGTTCAAACAAACAGCAAAGTGAATCGATCGCGATTAAAGGAATATCTAACGCAAAACACAATCCTTTTGCAGTCGATACACCAATTCGCAAACCGGTATAGGAACCTGGTCCAGAGGCTACCGAAATTGCTTTTAACGATTTCGGACTTACCCCTTCTTTTGCTAATACATCTTGAATAAAAAGCGTCAATTTTTCCCCATGCACATATCCATCTTCTGAAGTTTCCATTTTCTGAACAAGTTTACCTTCTTTGGAAAGCGCAACCGAACAAACTTTTGTACTTGTTTCGAGATGGAGAATGTAGTTCATACCTATATGTTAGTTTAAACAAAGATAAAGATTTCCTTTCAAATTTACCCTTTGATGAACAATGACACGCTGAAAAGTATCCAGAATTCCTATTTTAATAAATTGTTACTAAATAATTAATATTATTACCTTTGCGTAACATACAACTAACATTCAAGATGAGTCACATTTTAATCATTGATGATGAACAGGATATTCTAGACATCTTAGCTTATAATTTAGAGAAAGAAGGTTTTGAAGTAACAACATCTTTAGATGGAGTAAAAGGGATTGAGCTTGCAAAAAAATTATTGCCCGACTTAATCATCTTGGATGTAATGATGCCTGACACCGATGGTATCGAAGTATGTGAAACCTTACGCAAATTACCGGAACTATCTCATACCCGTATTTGTTTCTTGACAGCACGTGGAGAGGATTATTCTCAAATTGCTGGACTCGATGCAGGCGCAGATGATTACATTACAAAACCTGTTAAACCAAAAGTTTTAGTAAGTCGCATTAAAGCAATCATTCGCAGAAACAAAGGCAGTATTACCGAAAGTACTACTGAACCTTCTTTTATCATCAATCGCGAGCGTTATTTGGTAGAAAAAAATGGACAAACTTACCACCTTCCAAAGAAAGAATTTGAGCTTTTAGCACTCCTTGCTTCTCGTCCAGACATCGTTTTTGAACGCGATGTAATCTTAGAAAAAGTATGGGGAACAGACATCGTTGTAGGCGATCGTACGATTGATGTACACGTTCGAAAACTTCGTGAAAAATTAGGCGACCATCATATTAAGACGGTAAAAGGAATTGGATATAAGTTTGAGAATTGAGTGACCCTTCGACAAGCTCAAGAGAGACGAAGTGACGAAGCGACGGCACTATAATTAGAATAAACGAGTTTTAAGTAAGGAGTATCTGAAAAGAGAAAATTAGTTAAAACTCGTTTTTTTATTACTATTAATTTTCAAATCATAAAAAAAGGTTTAACCACACGATTAAACCTTTACTTTTTTTATAATCTTCCGTCTCCCGATAGCTATCGGGACGTAACTTTCGTCACTTAGTTAACACTGAGCTTGTCGAAGTGTCACTCACTTAGTTTCTATAAAGTGTTGCTTTAATTGCATTAATCAATCTCGGAACATTTGGTAATGCTTCTTCAATCAACGTTGGTGAGAATGCAAATGGTGTATCTGTTTGTGTTACACGCATCACTGGTGCATCTAAATAGTCAAATGCATAACGCTGTAAGTGGTAAGCAATTTCTGAAGAAATAGAAGCCAATGGCCAAGATTCTTCCAATACTACACAACGGTTCGTTCTTTTTACAGACTCAACGATGCATTGGTAATCAATAGGACGAACGGTACGTAAATCGATGATTTCACATGAAATTCCTTCTTTCGCTAAAATTTCTGCAGCTTCGTGTGCCACTTTCATGATTTTACCAAAAGAAACGATAGTTACGTCTGTACCTTTACGTTTGATATCTGCAACTCCAATTGGAATGATGTATTCTCCTTCTGGAATTTCACCTTTATCTCCATACATTTTCTCAGACTCTAAGAAAACAACTGGATCATTATCGCGAATCGCAGCTTTTAATAAACCTTTTGCATCGTAAGGAGTGGAAGGTGTAATCACTTTCAATCCTGGAACGTGCGCATAGAATGCTTCAAAACTTTGAGAGTGTGTTGCTCCTAATTGTCCTGCAGGACCATTACCACCTCTGAATACAATTGGACAGTGGTATTGACCACCAGACATTTGTAACATTTTCGCAGCACTGTTAATGATTTGATCCGCAGCTAAAATCGCAAAGTTCCAAGTCATAAACTCCACGATTGGACGTAAACCCATCATGGAAGCTCCAACAGCAATTCCTGTAAAACCTAACTCAGCAATTGGCGTATCGATGACACGTTTTGCGCCAAATTCATCCAACATCCCTTGAGATACTTTATACGCTCCATTATATTCAGCAACTTCTTCTCCAAGTAAAAATACATTTGGATCGTTACGCATTTCTTCGTTCATCGCCTCGCGAAGTGCTTCTCTAAATTGTACCGTTTTCATGCTTTACAGTTCTTTGTGTTTGTGGGCGCAAAATTAAGAATATTTCTTCGGTTATGTAGTTGAATGAAGGAAAAGTTTGTGTTATTTTTGACCTTATGAAAATCAAGTTGATTTGTATCGGAAAAACTGGAAAAGACTTCCTTGTCGCGGGTGAAAAAGAATACCTCGACCGACTCAAACATTACGTGCAAATAGAACGCATTGAAATTCCAGACATCAAAAACGCAAAGAAATTGACCTTCCAACAAGTCAAAGATGCGGAAGGAAAAGAAATTCTAGCAAAAGCTGGAACGACTGACCGCATCTTTTTATTGGACGAACGCGGGAAAACCTATTCTTCCGTTTCCTTTTCTCAGTTTATTCAAACGCAATTCAACCAAGGAGGAAAGTCGATCGTATTTGTCATTGGAGGTGCCTACGGATTTTCGGAAGAAGTCTATGCTCGAGCAAGCGGCAAACTTTCCCTCTCCACCATGACCTTCTCCCACCAAATGATACGCATGATCTTTTTCGAACAAGTCTATCGCGCGATGACTATATTAAATAACGAACCTTATCACCATGAATAACGAACTAATAATAGTTACTCCTTTTGCTTACATTGGACAAGACGAGCGCGGAACTACCGCAGAAATTTTACTAGACCGTCAAGGAAAAGTTCTGTCTATTTTTCGTAAAAAAGACACCGTTTTTGGAAATCATTACCATACCGGTTCGCAGGCGAATAAAAACCCCGAAATCTTCTGGTTATTACACGGCGAATTGAAATTTGAATACCGCCACATCGAAAGTCAAGATTGGATTGTTTTGGATGCCGTTGCTCCTGTAAAAATTGATATTTATCCAAATGTTCTACACAGAGTGACAGCTATTACAGATGCGTATATGCTCGAGTTGAATAGCTTGCAAGAGCATATTGATGACACGAAGCGTAAAGATTAAATCTTGATTAACTCAAAAAAAACTGAATTATTTTTTTATTCTTCCACTCTTTTTGTCAAATCCATAAGGGCAATGTCTACATCCATTTTTACAACAGTAGCCTCGTTTCAATAAATATTTTTCAGTAAAAACTTTATATCCCTCAGGAGTCAAGTAATATTCATCAACATCAAGTTTGCTGATCTTAGAAAACGCAGAATAATCTTCTTCCATGAATTAGCCGTGAACAGTTTCTGATTTACCATAATTTACAATGATCGAATCTTCAAATTCAATCCATTCCTTCCATCGTTTTTCTACATCTACAGCTAGCGTGTATTTTCTTGCATAACCAAGAAAAGTTGTATAATGACCAGCTTCACTCGCCATTAAATCACGATAAAAACCCGCTAACTCTTCATCTTGAATATTATCCGACAGAACTTTAAAACGTTCACAACTTCTAGCTTCGATCATCGCAGCAAATAACAAACGGTCAATTAACGCATCGTTTCGACTACCATCTTTTTTCATGAATTTAAATAATTCATTAACATAATCATCCTTACGTTCGCGACCTAAAACATACCCCCTACGTTTCATTAATTCGTGCACCTGTTGAAAATGCTCTACTTCTTCTTTAGCAATGGCTAATAAATCAGTTACTAAATCTTCTAATTCAGAATTATAAGCAACTAAAGAAATAGCATTAGATGCAGCCTTTTGTTCGCACCATGCATGATCAGTTAATAATTCTTCTAAATTAGATTCAGCGATATTTACCCAACGTGGGTCAGTACGTAATTTTAATCCTAACATAAGAGCGTGAATATATTCCTGCAAATTTACAAAAAAAGAATGTGTTATTGAGCTATTTTTGTTGTATGCAAGACTCGTTTAAACACAAAGGACTACGTAAAATACTCATCGAAGAATTACGCCAAAAAGGAATAACAAATGAAAAAGTATTGGACGCTTTTTATGAAGTTCCACGCCATTATTTTTTAGACCTTGCTTTTGAAAAACAAGCTTATTCTAACATGGCTTTTCAAATTGGTGCAGGACAAACAATTTCACATCCATACACTGTAGCTTTTCAAACTGAATTACTTCAACTGATGAAAGGTGAAAAAATACTTGAAATTGGTACAGGTTCAGGATTCCAAACCTCCATATTATGTGCCATGGGCATGAAAGTCTTTTCGATCGAACGTCAAAAAGAATTATACTTAAAAGCAAAACCAATCATTCACCACATGCACTATAATCCTAAGTTGTTTTATGGTGATGGATACAAAGGTAGACCTTTAGACGCTCCTTTTGATAAAATCTTAGTTACTTGTGGAGCACCTTACATTCCTGATGCATTACTTCAACAATTAAAGGTAGGAGGATTACTTGTTATCCCAATTGGAGAAGGTGAAAAACAACTCATGCAACGCATAACAAAAATTTCAGATACTGAGTTTAAAACAGAAGAATTTGGAGTATTCAGCTTTGTTCCTATGCTGGAAAACACAAAAGGATAAGTATTATAATGAATACTCATCAACTTTTGAATTTACGCGTATACATTTTCTGTTAATCGATCGACTTATTATTGAAACTTGACACACCAATCAATTTTTCATCATCATTTTCATAAATAATCTCGATACTATCCCCAATACGACTCAATGGGAAGTCATTCGAAATTTGAGTAGTTCCAACAAACGTTTTGGACACACCATCCACTTTGAAATAATAATAACTATTCCCATTTTTAACATCTGTGTTAATTCGTGTAATCAAAGTTAGTTTCCTTCTTTTTTGAGATAAACTTTGCGTATTTAATCTGTTTCCAGAGGTGTTAAATGCATTTCTATAGGCCATTAAAGTTTCCATTAATGTATTTCCAACACCAACAATGGTATAATCCTCGATTGCAACCATCGCATACATTTTTACCAATCCTGCATTATCCTTTAACGTCATCACATACGTAGGTATATTGTTAATATTATAAGGAGTAGGTACTGTCGCTTCATATCCTTTTTCTTGCACTTTTCCCATCGCAGAATTTTGTGCAGCACTTTCAGTTGCTCCGCTTTGTTTATACCATATTGCTTTTTTGGTACGCGTATCCACTAATACAAATCCTACCGTAGATTCATCTGAACCAACTGAAGTCAAACCAGTATACCAATAAGACTTGTTATCTTCACCATATACTAAAGTTAATCCTTCAGTAATTTTCAACTTATTTTCATTAGAGAAATTCCAAAATCCATGAACATATTCTCCCCAATCATTTAATTGTTCTTCAATAAAATGCTCAGGCTGAATTCGATCAATCCAAATTGGAACATTGATCATTGGGTATTCATTGATAACTCCAGTTGCAGCATTTACTACTAATACACTCACAGCATCGGAACCATAAAAACCAACTTTTTTCTTGTATTTTGTAACCACCCAATAAGGTACGCCTTGATCATTTATTTCAAAGGTAAAATCAGTCAATCCTTCTGTGCAATGCCCGTTCATGTAGATGTGTCTGTATAAATTGTCGCTAAAAAAGGCCTCCGATTGGTATTTGATCCGAATTGATTTCCCGCCTACCTGTTGCACAAGCTTTACATCACGCTCATTTGTCGCATTTACCATTACATAACCAGGAGTTCCTTTGCGATTTTTATTCCATTTAAAAAATCCAGAATGTAACAATGGAGCGACCCAATACAACTGATCATTCACTTTTTGAATAGTAAACTCTCCTAAAGTCACCTGACTTCCTAAACCGGATTGCGCACCTAATACTTTATCTCCTAAATTATACGCCAAATCCTGATCTACAACCCGAATCTTGTCCATTGAAATAGGTGTCATGTGATGCTTAAAATTCGTTCCAATCTCAACGTTGCCAATTAAATTTCGGTATGATTGATTGCGAAACAAAGACCAAGAAGTTACAACAGGAAGGACTGTAGCGTAAACAATACATAGAATCACAGCTCCAATTAAATATTTATTGATTTTAAAATCTATTTTATTCCATGTAGCCTCACCCTTTTTGGAAACTTGTACCAATGGAGTTGAAGAGATTAATATTGGC
>CANCJF010000114.1 GCA_947378245.1 Bacteroidota bacterium | reverse complement strand
GCTCCAGTGGTAGAAATTAATCCAGATTCGATTTCTTTAATAACTTCTAACTTAAAGGACATTGAATAATCCTTTTGGCTGCGTTTTTCATAAACGACTTTTTCTTTCATAACGATAAATTTTGTGTATCGCTATTTCAGGACTAGACATTAGTCAAATAAAAAACGCTCCTACAATAAGTAAGAGCGTTTTAATAGACGATTTATTTATTTTCAATTTTTCATCTGATTCCGAAACCTAAATTCCATAGATCAGCGGACAAGTCTATAGCATCTCTTTCTATATCTGGATATGCATAAGTTAGTGGTGCCTGAGATTTGAAATTTGTGATTATTTCAGATGGAGTTATTTCAAGTTTTGATATGCTATCCCCTTTATAAATCCAAATTGCATATTTAGGATTTTCTCCTTCTTCTGGATTTGGATTTGGCACCATGAGTTTATATAAAGTAATTTCACCAGTTTTTTCGTCAACGTATTTTTCAAAAGCACTAAAAAAACCTAGGTTTTTCATAGTGTCTTTATATTTTTCTACTTGCATTTCATTAAATTCATCTGATGGCAAAAAAACAGCAGGTGTGAGTGTTTTTCTAAATAATTCCATACGATTAGGTCCTACATTTTTATATTCCCAAGTAAATATTAGAGCTTCGTTATTCTGCGTTATTTTTTCGAGATTTTTTAAATCACTTAAACATTCTTTTAATGATTCTAAATCTTCCTTTTTTACTCCTTCTTTTAACTCTTTTTTTATTTCATCTTGTATCAGTTGAATAGTCTCTGGGTCTAATGTACAATCAGATATAGCTTCAAGCGAGTCATTAAAAATCAGACAAGTTTTTAAGTGCATTAGCATAGGATTATCTATGTAATTTAAAGAGGAATCCGCTAAATAACGATATTGAGCAGAATCATTTAAATAATGATGTTTTCTTAAATCTACAATCTTATTTAAGATTTCAGAAATATGTTGCGATATTAAATTTTGATATAATCGATACGGACTATCTTTCTTTGTAGGGTTCATTAATTCAAATGCTTTCTCCAAATCTTCATCGCCTTTTATCATCCAATATGCAATAATTTGAGCAATTGCTTCTTGTGTTTTTTTATGACCCGTATTGTAACCGATTCTCCAATTGGCATTATTAGCAATAGGCCAATGAGAAACCCAATGTCCTAATTCGTGCATCAATACAATTAATCGCACATCTTTTTCATCGATGTTATCATGGTTTTTAACATATGCTTCAATAACATCTTTATACAATATAATTTTACCTTCATTTGTTACATTAAGACAACCTAATTTAGTTTTTGTAGATCTATAAACACCTAATCTATTTATGTTAAAAGATTCAGAGTTTACATAATTATCCAAATCAAGCAAATCTTTTTTCTCAACATCTGTTAAAGTTTCGTGATTTGCTATTTTATCTTTAATATTTTTGGGAAGGTCTGTTTTTATGAAATTTTCATATCGGAATATACCTTCTTCTTTATCAGAATTTTTCGTATGTAATTCGTTAATTAATGATTCATTTAACTCTTCCAATTTGTTTTTAAAATAAACTTTTGGGAAACGATCGATTTCAAACTTGAAATTTGGTTTTTTAGTATCATTTTTATCTTCATTTTGAAGTATCTTTTTTAATTCAAGTATTTTCTCCAACTCTTCAGGTGAAAACTGATATGCTACTAATTTATTTGAGTTAGTTTTTGTATACATATTAGCTAAAAGAAAATCTAAAGCTTCAATACCTTCTGTATTGTCTGTGTCTAGGGTAATAAAATGAAGTCCTTCCTTTATACCAGGAACACTTAGAAGTTTTTCCCGTAATCGAGATAATAATTTTCGACCATTAACTTCTTTATTACCAAGTTCAACCCATCGTTTTTGAACAAGTGCTAAAAATGATTTTTTTTTATCGATAGACTCATTGGATTCATCTTCGAAATAGGAACAATTAATTAATAATTCAAAATATTTTTTTTCTTGTGGTGATAATCTGATTGAAGAAGAAGAATATACTTTTCGGGCAAAATCTCTAATTTTTTCTACGTGGTCTTTCGTGTCAAAGTCTTCATACATTTCATCCGATAATTCAGGAAGACCATTCAAGTTTTCTATATTCGTGAATGCAGATTTTTGTGTACTGTCATACGCTTCCTTTGCTATACCATCTAAAAGAGAATTCCATTTTTGTTGTGCTTTTATAATATTTGCATCTTCTTTAAATTCATCTTCCAGGACATTAATTGACCAAAGATTCTTCATCATTCGAATAAAATATCCTGGTCTTATGTTATTTATGGATTGTTTCGGAATCCGAGTATATCCCTCCACTAATCGATCATAGGCTGCATTTTCATCTTGATTTATTAATAATCTAAAATAATTTTCATATATTCTTATTATTGAATTTCGTTCTTTTTTTGTCCAATGAGGAAATGTTTTTTCTAAAAATTCGTCGGATAATGTTAAATAACTTCTGATATCATTAGAATTATAAAAAAGATGATTTAATTGATTTTGTATATTTTTTAAGGTATTTCTTTTGTATTTAATTATTTCAGGCTCAACTATTACTGCTTTTTTATCCGTGTCATCTTCTTTAATCTTCTTTTTAGGAACGTATTTTTTAATTACTTCTATATTAATTATTGCATATCTTGCTTTTTCAATAATTTCTTCATTGGTGATATCCGGATAATATTCTTTGCATTTTTCGTTGAACCAGTTAGCTAATTTTTTAGCGGATTCCTTTTTTTTATCGGATATTTTCCCTTTTTCAATTGTTAAATTTTCGAATATTCTTGTTAAATCGTTTAACATATTTAAAATTTTTAATTTTTATATTTCAAACCTAAATATTATATTCCGATATAAAAAATGAAAATCATCTAAACCAGTTAATTAGTATTTCAATCTCTATTTTATCTTCTTCAAAATCCTCATTTAGAAGACGTTTAATAGCATTGTACTTGATTTCAATCTGCTTTAATTGGTCATATAATTCTTTTGTTTTTACAGTATGCGCAGTAAGTAAATCATATCTCTGGTCCTTAATTAAAGTCTTGACTTTTTCAGTTTCTTCTTGTAACAAAATAAAAGCTGACTGTAGGTTTTTTAGACCATTCATTATTTCTTGTAATTCATTTTTTAAAAATTCGTTTGTCATCGTAAATAAAAGTTTAGTAAATAAAATAGTCCATAAAACAAAGCACTTAATCCGAGAGAACAAAGTAAAAATGGGTAAATGTTTTTTAGATAATACCAAAAAGGTGTAATTCGATACCAATCTAAAGAATCATAGAAGATAGAATCTCTATCCTCATTTATCACACGATTTGGACCCCATTCTTTTTCATCCATCGGATTACATTCGATATCTTCTTCTAAAATATCTTCTTGAATCAGGCATCGATCTATCACTAATTTTCGTGTTTGAACAATATAATAAACATCCATTATATACAAATTTGCAAGTATTGGTAGTATGAAATAGGTTCCTATATTGACTTCGATGAAGAAAACTACAAAAAATAGAAATAATTGAAAATAAAAAGGAACTCCGTTTGGTAATGGAATCTTTCCAAATACTTTCCCAAATCGTTTGTGAGATTCCAATTTTCGTAAATAATAAACTGATTTGTCTAATTCATTTTCTGTCATAAGAGTTGAGTTTTTGATAATTATTATTCCTAACAGCGAAATCCAATTTTCCCATTGGATTTTAATAAACCATCTTCTTGCAATATCGTTTCAATTTCATTTTGATTTAGTTCGCCTAATTCGCTTAATAATTCCATTTTAAGTTCGCAGTTTATTAATTGTGCAGGAGTCCAGTCGGATTGAATAATTTGTTTTGAAAATGCTTTTGAAATTCGTTGATTGATTGGGGAAGCATGCATTAATAGTTCTCTTACTTCTACAGATGGAAAATCAATTTTTGATTTAAATAAAAATCTTCGTTCGAATGCTTTATCCATATTTTTCTCCATATTGGTTGTCGCAATTAATATCCCTTTGAAGTTTTCTAATAATTCTAAAATCTGCGCTTGTAGTTGATTTGAGAAGATGTCATTACTTTGGTTAACAGCAACGCGTTTATTCATTAAACCATCCGCTTCATTCAAAAGAAGTATTACAGGACGGTCTGTTTCTCGTGCTATAGTATGATATGCTTTAAAAAGTTGTTTCATGTTTTTTTCTGATTCACCAATCCATTTTGAAACGATTTTAGTATAATCTGCATGCATTAAAATTGCATTTGTGTTTTTTGTCAATTGATATACAAATTCTGTTTTCCCAGTGCCCGAAGGACCAAATAATAAAGTAGTCAATGAATGTTGCAAGTGTTTTTTAGCGTGTATGACTCCTTCTAGCGAATCGAAAAGTTTTCTGTTTGAAGCATTGTAATGTAAAGTGATTGGTTTGATGTCGTTTGAATCGATTAAAGAATAAAAATCATACTGTTTTGTTTTTATTTCTTCTAAAATTGGTACATCAACTCCGTTCATCAACATGACACATCTTTTAGTCGGAACAATTCTAGCACAAATTCCATTCTCAATTTTTACGTTTAACAATTCTTGCTCCATGTTTTTCCCTTCTTGGTCTATAAACAATTGTGTTATTTGATAATGTTCAGTAGGGGATAATTTAATTTCACTTAAGAAAACAGGATGATCATTTTCTAAAAAATGACTAACAACATAAAGTAAAATTTTTATTTCTAGATCATTTATTTTGTTGCTAATTATAAAGTCTAAAAATGTGTTTTGAAAGTTTTTTCCAAAAAATGCATGCTTAAAATCAAGAAATTTTTTCGCATTGGTGTTTGCTAAAAAGAAATTGAAAAGTAGATATCCTTCCTTATAAAAGAGGTTTAGTTCACTTTCCTCAACATTGGAGGATTGATTTAATTCAACCGATAAGGAGGAACTATTTCTCCCAATTTTGAGTTTTATTTTACCCGATTTTAAATTTAAAAACAAACATTTTAGATTGGTTAAAGAATGACCATTAAAAAAGTTTTCGTTTAAACAAATGGTTTCTTGGTTTGCCAGTTTTTGAATTGCTAACTTTAAACTTGACACACTATTTTTCTGGATACTATTCATAGAGTTGGATTTATATATGATTAATATTGAGTAAATTACTAATGATTTTGTATTCTTTTAAAACCGTTAGAATCGGTTTAATCTATTATTTTAGATAAATCAGGAAATAGAATACGATTTTTGAACTTAAATAAGTCTAATATATATTTGCACTATTAATCTATACTATATATTCCATACGGATTACTAATACCTTTAAAACTTAAATTACCTCGTTCATCAACGCTAAAAGTAATTTGCCAAGGGATTAATGCATCCCCAGTTTCGGGATCTGTAGTCTGATATTGAAATCCAAGAACGTCTTTATCGTCAAGTATGTTTTTTAAACCGTGCTCTAAAATATAAATAGCAAATTCATATTCCTCAAAAGAAGATCCTTTAGAAATGGAATCAAATTTTACTTTATCTAATGTCGTTTTACACTTTGTCTTTAAAGTGTCTATTTCAACAACAAGAGTAACGATGGAATCATTTTTTATTTCTTGACTTAATCCAGTGAATAGGATACTTGAAGAAAGTATGATTAAAACTAACATATACTTGCATTTGTTAGACTGATTGTTTTTGACATTAAAATCTAATGGGACTTTTGTTGACATTATCAACTTACTTTTCATAATCTTTTATTTTAAGAGTGAATATTCGCTTCTTAAATAGATAACTAACAAAAGATAATTTTTGTGACAGAATTTTTAATGTTTTTAAAAACTATTTTAATAACGTGTAATTCTTTAATATATTGATTGTGATTTTGAATTTCAGAAAGGAGCAGAAATTAAATGGATTTCTTTAATACAGAGAGAGGGTTTAATTTATTAAATCAGAATGTTTCAATTTTTACTTTGTTAAAATCAACTTTTAATCTTCTGCGTAACTCTGTATGTAATCCCCCTTTTTTTCTCCACTAATATTTTATCCTTTTATTATTTTCTAAAATAATAGAAATTCGCCATGTTTCAAAAAATCAAAATGTTACCTATTTCGACTATTTTTCATTTCTCATCAAAAAAATTATTTAATAGAATAAGTTTTGAATTGTGGGCTAGATGTGGGCTAAGTTTTAAAATAAAAAAGCGTAACCTCTTTTAAATTAAGTGATTACGCTTTAATAATTTGTTTTAAAGTGGAGCTGGAGGAAATTTAACCTTTACTTTTTAAAATTTTAAACTATTGATAATCAATATTAATATAAGTTAAACAAAAAGTAAACTCTGTTTTTTTGAATAAATTGTTTTTACAAATGTTTATACATATGAACTTTTTATAACTTTGTTTTTTATACTATGAGTACTAAACGAACTATTTCAGTTGTATTATACCCGAGAAAAGGGAAGGATAATTTATATCCCGTCAAATTGAGGTTTACCGAGAATCGGATTAGTAAATATATTACATTGCCAATTCAGGTGGAAAAAAAATATTGGTTGAAATCTACAAAAAGAATATCAGTATCCCATCCTAAACACGTAGAGTATAATTATATCATTGATAAAAAACTCAAAGAATATGAGGAAGTATATAAAGTGAGTAATGAATTTTTGAACGGAACTTTGAATGTTTTTGTTGATTTAGAAAAAAAGATTAAAACAGATTTTAAAAACAAATACGGGAACAGAAAGAAACATCAAACTCTGTATTATCATTTAGAACGTTTTTGGGGGAATTTAGAACTCAATTATTACGACATTGATAAAGATTTTTTTTTGGATTTTAAAAATTATTTGATAGAGAATGTTAAGTCACGCGACTTATTGTCAAATAAACCTTCAGACAATACAATTTTTGGATATCTAAAAGTATTATCATCATTTTTGAACGAACAAAAACAGGAGGGTAAATTTCTTGGAGATTTAGCCCACATTCGTAAGATATACCCAAAGAAAGTTGCTACACCAAAAAGAACATTAGATTTAGATGATATTTGGGGTTTAGATAACATCCATCCGCATTATGGTTTTATGAGACCGCTCTTATTCAATTCATTGAATACATTTACTTTTAATTTTTGGAGTCAAGGTCTGCGAATCGGCGATTGTTTGAGATTGAAGTATGGAATGGTTGAAGATGATTTAATTGTGATTAAAATGGGTAAAACAGGTCGTGTTCTAACAATTCCCTTGACCGATAAAAATTGTTTTCGCATATTTTGGTATCTTGATGACTTCCCTCATTTGTTTAATTGGGAGAACAAAACATTTGACTTCAAAATCGCAAGTTACTATGGTAACGATGATGATGAAAACATATCAGAATATAACTCTTCGAAATGGAATGAACATAAGAGTAAATTTCCTCATTTAGATGAGTTTTTGTATGATAATTTTATAAACTATTATTCGCTTGTTAATCAATGGGGAAAACTTACAAGTGAATATGAGTCTGAATATTTACTCAAGGACACCAACTATCATATTAGAAAAACGAAATATTCTAAAGAATTTTACGAGTTTGTAAAAGTGAAAAGTGAAGAACTTATTTATTTGGACGATGAGATTAAAAAGTCTAAAAAACTTCTCTACGAGAGTATAGTATTTCACGTTAAAGAATATTGTAAACGTTCGGAGAATAAGAATAAATTTATTTTCCCATTTCTAAGAGGGTACGAAAATGAAACTGACATTAATAAGTTTAGTAACAAAGTAAGTACTTCCACCGTACTTATTAATCGCTCTCTTCAAGAGATAGCAACACATTTAGAGATAAATAAACGAATTACAAACCATCTTTCACGTCATAGTATAACTTCTATTTCCAAAGGTTTAGGTGTTGATATTTACGACTTAAAAAATATGTTGGGTCATACGAATATAAAACAAACGGAAGTTTATGTTAATTCACTATCTACTTTGACTTCTCTTGAAAATACACGTAGAATATCTAATATATTAGATAATGAATAAATTTTGTCACCTTCAAGGTTGATAAAAATTAATAATCCCCGCAAAAGTCCCAATAATCAATTTTCTTGAGATTAAGACAACTTTTCGTATTGACATCTAACTCTTTCATAGAATAGTTCAGTAGATTAAATTTATGATGTTCACTCTCAATTTTTTTAGACTTTAGTATGCCAGTTCTCCAATAATGATTTAGATTAATATTATCCTTTGATTTTATTAAAATGTGATAGTGGCAATGAACACCATTCCCACCTTCAATAAAAAATAAAGACCTATCTATTATTTTATCTTTGTGTAACTTATCCATCAATATTTTAGTGTAATCATACAAAGAATTCATTGTGTGATTATTAAAGTATGAAGTCCCTACCAAATGATAGTTAAACTCATAGTTAGAGAAATACGATATTATACCTTCAATATATTTTAAATTATTTTGTTCGGGGGACAACTCTTTAGATTGTGAAATAAATTTCTTTTTCAACCTACATTTTCTTTGGTTTACCCTATTTTGTTCCCTCCTTTTCTCTAATCTTAATTCCTCATATGGGTATATAGTTTTTCTTCCTACCATTACTGTAAATATTCATTTTAATTTATGATGACATAATTAATTTATAACACTGTCTAAACATAAATATGTTCTAATCAATGATAAACTATTGAATTGAGTTTGTAAATGTTTTTTTTAACATATTAATAAAAGGTTCATTTGAACTTTTTATTTGCTCAACACATAAGAGAAACATATATTTATCACCGATTTTTAAATTTTACAAAATGTTTCTACTTACCGATTTATCTGAGGAAGGATATCTTCAGATTAAAAAAGACAAGGGTTTACTTGAGAGAAAAATCCAAGAATATCAATCTTTAATTAATGAGTTTGACCTAGCGTTACCATTTCTATCCGCCATTTACGAACCCAAAATTATCGTTCGGAAAATTTTAGATAAAAGATATGAAGGGCTAACATTTATTCCATTTAATGGAGAAAAAATTAGAATTAGAGTTCAATTAAACAATGAACAATCCAGCAGATTCATTGATAACGAAGACCCTGAGTTAATGGAACTTTTAGAAAAAATGATTAAAGCAAAGATTAAGGAACAATTTCCTACTCATTTTCCTAATTCTTTAAACTTCAACAAAGATGATGAAGGTAAATATTAACACGATAAGACCTAACCCATTCACAGATGAACTATATGGTGATTTTTCGCTTACGAATGAGGATGATTTATTATTGATGCAAACAATTCGGATAAAAGGA
>CANCJF010000113.1 GCA_947378245.1 Bacteroidota bacterium | reverse complement strand
TATATTTATATCTAGCTTCATTAAAAATTATATCGTTTACCATACCTATATTCCAATCAAGTTCAATTTTTTTATTTATTCTATAATTCATCCCTATAAAGCCACCATAAGCATTCAAATTTAATGTCTTAAAGTTTCCGTAAATAAATTCTCCACCCAAAGTGAAAAATACCTTTCTATTATTCTTTCTCTTTTCTTTGACATTTTCTGCGGTATTCACAATCTGTTTTTTACCGTCTTTATATTTGATAATAAATACTTTACTTGATTCTATACTGTAAATTGGACCGTCTTGAAATTCACATTTTTTGTATGATATTAATCCACTTTCTATGTTTAGAATTTTCACATCTAATTCTGTACCATCCGAATAGATTAATTTGTCACACTTAGCTATTTCATTTGTTTGAGACACAGCGTATGAACTGATTATAATAGATAGTAAAAAATATAATTGTTTCATCTTCATTATTTTAAACCGCTAACATTAGCATTATTATTAAAGTCATCCATAGAATACCTAATATATATCCTGCAATTGCCATTCCTTTACCTCCGTATTTTGTTGGACTTTTTCTAATTAAATGCATTTGAATTGCACCAAAAACTATTGCTAATACTGGTATACCTAATATTCCAAAAATCAAACTTGCAATAGCAAAACCATTTCGTTTGTCTTCTTCTTCAGGTTGTTGTTTAGTAGTACTTATGTCTTGTCGATTGATTACTTCTTTTGAGCCATTCGAATAAGTGATAGAAAATACTTTTGATTTCTCAATACTTACTAGTGGTCCATTCAAATTATTACATTTTTTGTACTTAATAAGTGTAGGTGTAATTTCCACTACTTTTGCAGAAATCTCATCTCCATTTCCTAGAAGTATATTGTCACATTTTGTTGTATCCGCGAATTTAGATTTGAAATCACTCTGTTTGATATGTTTTGTTTTTAAAGATGTACTTTCAATTAAATGGTTAGTATTTTCAATTTTAGAAATACTTTGAATTTTAACTTTTTCAAGTATAGGTTCTTTTTTTCTAACCTCACTTTTAACTACTAGTGGTTTCTGTTGCTTTAACTCACTCTTTACTTCTTCTTTTGGTTTTTCTGAATTATTATTTCCATTCCCAAGGTTTTTCCAGTTTACAGAATAACCATTACTATATAATCTTTTATCAACAGTACAAGCTGTCATTATCGCAACTCCTAGGAGTGCATACATTATTTTCGTCATATTAATTTCTAATTTGTTTGATATATATGTTGTGATTATCTCCTTCTACATTAACATGTAGTATGCCTGGTATTTGATGAGATATTACCAAATTTTTCACTTCTTTTCCAAAACTTGTTGGCGAAGTGATAGTGTTCCAATCAATTTCACCAAATATTTCTTTCAATTCCATAGGTTGATTATTTGACATTTCATCAAATTTTCTAAGGAGTAAATTTCTTTCTTCTTGGGTCATATTTTTTTGCCCCAAAAATATAAATTATTACCGTTCGGTCATTATATTTTACAACTATTTTACAGTCATTTACATCTCACCCTCGTCACTCATAGAATAATATCCCGACCTACATACTATCACGTGGTCAATTACTTCTATACCCAGTATGATTCCGATACTGACCATTCTTTCGGTCATCTTTCTATCTTCTTCACTTGCAAGTAGTTGTCCACTAGGGTGGTTGTGGCTCAAAATAATACTACTCGCATTACACTTCAAAGCAGTAGCAAATATTATTTTCTGGTCGATGATGGTAGAAGATGTGCCACCTTCACTTATTTTCATCCAACCGATGGTGTTATTTGCCTTGTTCAAAAAGAGAGCGTAGGCTGTTTCTTTGTAGTCCACAGTGTCATCATCATAGAGTTCTAACAACACTTGGAAGGCATCCAGTGATGTACTGATTTTTGTTTTCTTGTAGTTGCCAGTTTTGTATTTCAACGTGATTTCTGGCATATTAGACTTGTAAATTTTCATAGTATTATAGTTTTTATTGGTGTTTTGTGAAAAGACCCACCCTACCTACAACTGATATACTGACCGAGTGGTAATTGTGTGAAACATGAATATTCGTGACTTTTCGGTCATGATACATGATAAGGAAATTCTGTTGAATCTTGCTGTTAGAATCAAAGAACTACGCAAAGCCAAGGGTGTGACACAGGAAGAGGTGTACAACGCCACTGGTGTACATATTGCACGTGTAGAACAAGGTAAACGCGATGTTTCTTATACTACCTTACGGAAGCTGTCCGCGTATTTTCAGGTGAGTCTTGCTGTTTTTGATTGAGGAAGCGACCCACTTTTTTTTCACGTTTTTGAGATAATATATAGATAATATACTATGCTTTTGTGATAAAATTTCGGGTCGGCTGTTGTTCACCAGTACACTACTTAGAAAAGTAGATGTCGGCTTGTCGTTTTGTCGCTTTTATTCTCCACTTTGGAAGAACGGATGTACACTCGACAATAATGCGTGTTCTTGCTTTGTGACCTTCACATACTTCAAAAACACTTTCTCTGTACGATGCCCAGTGATAGCCATGATAGCCAATGTAGGTACTCCGGCTTTGTATGCGTTGGTAGCAAAACTTCTACGTGCTGTATGTGATGATACACATTCATACTTTGGTTTGGTAGTTGCTATCCTTTTACCTCCGACCGTACGTGTAAGTGTTGTCTCTTCAATGATACCCGCAAGTTTGCACACTGCTTTGATGTAGGTATTGAACTTCTGATTGGATATGATACGAGGTCTACCGTTGTACTTCTCCAGTATAGTTTCTGCTACTGGGTGTAATGGTATGATTACTTCTTCATCTGTCTTCTCGGTACGTACTTTGAGCATGTTTCCTTGGATACGATTGAGGTTGTTGAGTTTGTGGTAGTCTTGAGAACGTACACCAGTATAGCAAGCCAGTAGAAATATATCTCTTACATTTTCGAGTGCTTGACTAGGGAGGGTAGTGTATCTTATTTTCAACAACTCTTCTTCAGATAGGTAGATGTTTTCTGCATCTTCTGACGGCTTCTTGAACATACGACTTGCATAGGTAGTGTTTGTATGTAAGCCTTCTTCATACGCAGATGCCATCCATACTTTGATGTTCTTGATGACTTTGGAGATAGAGTTGACCGCAAGTTTCTCCTTCTTGATACAGAATGTCATGATGTTGCTATAGAAGTCCAGATTAATATCCGTGAATGCCAACCTTGTCTGTTTGTGTTTCTCATACTTTATCAATTTGTTCAAACAGTATTTGTACTGCGTGATGGATGCTTCTTTGCGTATCGGTTTACTTCTTTCTATGTGCTTGCGGATATACGGAATAAGGTATATGTCTGCAAGTTCTACACTTTTCACGGAGGTAAGTCGTTCACGTATCTGCTTTACACCTTCAGCAATATTCTCTAGGGATAGGTCACCATCTATTTGTAGACGGCGTATCATGTCGAGAATATGTGTCTTGAAACTACGGATAAGAATATTAGTTTCTGAATTTGTCCCACCCTGCACACACTGTTCTTTCAGATTAAACACACCATCTTTTATGGATATGCCTAAAGTGGTTTTGTAGCGGATAGATGACACAAAAATGTCGGCATACAGATACTGCATCCCTGACTTTTGTCGGATGATTACTTTCATAATAATAAGGTTAAAGATTGGGTACAAAATGGGTACGTATCTTGGTACGAAATGATGTTAGCATATACAAATACTAAGCAATCCCATTGGTGTTGAGAGCGTGTCTCTCTGGTTAATGATTGGTGTATCCCAGTAGTGTGAAGATGTGTTTCTACCTATATTTGCACTCAGTTACTGGCCTATGGTGTAACTGGCAACACGTCGGTTTTTGGTTCCGAAGAGTCTAGGTTCGAGCCCTAGTAGGCCAACAAAAGCTTCACAGAAATGTGAGGCTTTTTTGTTTTATATCAGTTGGTTACGGAGGTTTTGTGTAAAACTGAATTATTGACAGGGTCCGGAAAAGGGTCCAATTAATTTGTAATTTCAACATTCATGGAAAATAGTAAAATAGAAAATTTATTTGAAAACGAACTATTGTTAACTGATTTGCAAAAATCCGAATTGGATAAAAGTTTGGCTGAAATTGAAAAGGGAACGATACAAGCAGAAGATTGGAAAGTTGTTAGAAAGGAGTTGTTTACTCAGTATAATATAAATTTCTAAATTTTATAGATAAAGATATTTTTGTTCAACGTGTAGAGGTTGTCGTCATAGAATCCCATGTCGTACAAACCATTAAGTAACTGATTGTGTTTGATATCCGCTACTAGCAACTGTAATATTGTCCCTTTCATGGAACAATTTTATGCAGTTAGTTTGAGATTTTCAAATGGTGAATGATAGAAACAAAAAATGGGTTATGAAAACTCATAACCCATATCTATCAATGATTATTTCTTTATATTAGTCTTTAATGCATCGGATAGACATACCATTTCGATATGCGTAATTATCATCTGTTTTTGAATTACCTGTACCCATAAAAATGATAGTTTTTTTATATTTTGTAACATATTCTATATTTTTTAATAGACCAAAATAATATCCACCATGTTGTATAGATAATGGATCAGAATTCCACCAAAGTCCAGCATCTCCAATGTCTTTGTATCGCCCATTACCATATCTGGTACCTCCAGGTAATGCAGTAAATCCAGTTTCATTAGTTACTTCAGTAACCACTCCATTCCAATTAGTTTTTCCTGTCTCTATTAACTTAATTCCAGAAATACTATCACCGCCTAAAAATGCTACTAAAGTATCACATTCTTTAATGGTCGGCACATGCCAACCAGTTGGGCATATTTTTTGAGAACTTACTGTATAATAGTTATATAAATAACCATATTTCAATGCATTCGTAATATCTCCATTATATTCAGTGTATGCTCCTTTCAGAGTTTTTGACCAAGCAACACTATCAAGTAGTAATTCAATATTCGTTCCATCATTATACTTTGTTACCTTCAAGTTTTCAGCCATCCACGTTTGAGCTCCTATTTTTATAGTTTTATATATATTTCCATCTACATCTTTTATAGTGTTCTCAGTTGCAGTTGGTGTAGGATTTGTAGTTGGATTGTTACTTTCTTTTTTACAAGCAGTAAGTATCGTGATGCTTAGAATTGTGTAGATTATTTTTTTCATTTCTTATTTTGGTTAATTGTTGTGTTAGTCTTTAATGCAACGAATAGATTCTCCATAATGTTTCGGGTCATAATATCTGAATATATTCTTTTTATCTTGCTCAAGACTTCTACCCCAAGATTGACTTTGACTGTACTCAGATGAACTCCACCAGTAAGATCCATAACCTATTGGCTCAAAAGACTTCCCGTTACAAGCACCACTTGGAATTCCTGTAAATAAAGAAGTATTACTAGCTGTTATTTTTGAGTTTAACCATTTTTTTGTACCTACTTCCCTCATTTTAATTCCTGTAATAGTATCTTCCCCTATATAATTTATTAAAATTGACCATTCAACATCTGAAGGAATATGCCAACCTGCAGGGCAAACATTTTTATTCCCATTAGTGATTGAATTTGTTACATACCAGTTATATAATTTCCCATAGATTTTACCGATTGAGTCATTATCTAAATTATTACGCCAAGCTCCAGTCGTCAGTTCACCCCACTGATTAAAGTCTTTTATATTTGGAATAATACTTCCATCATTATATTTAGATGTTTTCAAGTTTTCGGCCATCCAAGTTTGTGTACCAATGATTACTGTTTTATATGAATTTCCATCAATGTCTTTAATACAGTCTCCGAATTTTCCAACTGGTGTACCTATACTACTAAAGTTTATGTTTGGATTGTCAATACAAGTGTTAGTATTGCTATTTGTATTACTTGTACTGTTTGCTTGTGTCGTCTCTTTTTTACAAGCCGTAAGCATTAAAATGCTCAAAACAGTGTAGATTATTTTTTTCATTTCTTCTTATTTTTTTAAGTGTCCAAATATACAATACAATTACCTTTTGCTTATAGTTATTTTACAACTATTTTACATTATATCACATCTCACCCTCATCACTCATAGAATACTACCCCGACCTACATACAATCACATGGTCGAGCACTTCTATACCCAATATGAACCCGATACTTACTATTCTGTCCGTCATTTTTCTATCTTCATCACTTGCACGTAGCTGTCCGCTAGGGTGGTTGTGGCTCAAAATAATACTACTTGCATTACACTTCAAAGCAGTAGCAACTATTATTTTTTGGTCGATGATAGTAGAAGATGTACTACCTTCACTAATTTTCATCCATCCGATGGTATTGTTTGCCTTGTTCAGAAAGAGTGCATAGGCTGTTTCTTTGTAATCCACGGTGTCATCATCGTAGAGTTCTAACAACACTTGGAAGGCATCCAGTGATGTACTGATTTTTGTTTTCTTGTAGTTGCCAGTTTTGTGTTTCAACGTGATTTCTGGCATATTAGACTTGTAAGTTTTCATAGTATTATAGTTTTTATTGTTGTTTTGCGAAAAGACCCACCCTACCTACACCCGATATACTGACCGATGGTAATTGTGTGAAACATGAATATTCGTGACTTTTCGGTCATGATACATGATAAGGAAATTCTGTTGAATCTTGCTGTTAGAATCAAAGAACTACGCAAAGCCAAGGGTGTGACACAGGAAGAGGTGTACAACGCTACTGGTGTACATATTGCACGTGTAGAACAAGGTAAACGTGATGTTTCTTATACTACCTTACGGAAACTATCCGCGTATTTTCAGGTGAGTCTTGCTGTTTTTGATTGATTGATATAGCTTACAGTTATTGGATTGATAAACTAAGTTGAATTTAGCAGCTAAGAGTTGTTTGATTTTTTGTGTACAGGAATCCGTTTGATTTTCGATTTTTCCTAAAACAAACACAAAATTAATTTTTACGGATGTATGATTTTGTGTGTTACTTTTCCAATTTAGGCATTCAAAGTCAGATGAATTCGTATTTCCAAACAAGGTGTTAGGAATAGCTGTATCGTTCCAAATTAATGGAAAATATCCTGTATCTGTCTCGTAATTTTCTAAGATGACCATTGGTTTATCGATGCCTAAGTAGTTTGAAAAATGTCCGACTAACCAATTATCAGAATAGTTAAGAGGCAGTACAACACTGTTAGAGGGTATATATTTTGATGCGTTGTAGCATTCTTTTGCAATACCATTTAAATTTTTGGTAGAAGAGGTATAGTAACTATTCAATCTAAAATTACAATATAATACTAAAACTGTTGAAATAATTCCGAACCAACTAGGGAAATTCTGTGTTGAAAGCCAAATGATATAACAAAGATAAAATAGCAATCCTAGTCTAACAGATACATAGCCAGCAGCGCCATCTGAGTCGGGTAATATGAAATACAAGACTAGCAACATAATTGAAGCAAATAGCCATAAATTTTCTTGTAATACAAGCTGTTTTATAAAGTTCGTAAATCTCTGCTTAATTGAAGTGTTTGGATTCCAATGAATATTTCGACATTTCGTGAAGCAAACAATGAAGGTTAAAATAAGAATAAGGTAAACTATTTTTCGGGTGTAAACTTCTTCTAATTCTACATTTAATGCAATTATGGGTCTTAAATTCTTTAACCAATGAATAAGTTCGATTCGGTCGATAAAACTAGAATAACCAGTTGAAGGTCGAGAATAAAAATAAAAAACGAATAGCGTGAATGGTATTGCTGAAGTAAGTGTGACTATTCCTATTTTTTTCAAAGTAGTTTGTAACGTTCGTTTTATGTTTCTATCATAATCGCTTAGTTGAGAAATTGTGTTCATAGCGATATGTAAACTGATCAAAAAAAGTAAGATCCCAAAAACAAAAATGTGAGAAAAATAGGTAAGTGCAATGAAAGTAAATAAGGTTAAAATTTTTCTAAATGTGAAAGGTTTATTTTCATGTTTTAACCAATAGTTAAAAGTTAAGAAAAGTAAAATTACAGCGATTGAAAAATTATAGAACCCTAGATAAAAAACAAATGAATACGTAAACGGGAAAATAAAATAACTAAACCAGGTATTTTTTGGTGATATTGTTTGAATTAACAGCCTAAAAGAAACGGGCAATCCAATCATATAGGTTAAAAGTAAAATCTTTTCAGAAACAAAAGCAGGTAAAAATGAGTTAAAGCAAGTAAGGATAAAGTGACCTATCCAATTTGGCACAGGCTCTTTGTTGAAGCTAAAAAAGTCGTTTAAAGTGCTAGGATTATTTGTTAATAGCGATTTTATTACCTGTGAATTATATAAGTGAGCTGGTCCATCTAAGGTGGGAAAAAAGGTGAATAATAAAACTGGAATCAGGTTGAGACCAATGATTACTATGAAAAAATACTTTTCTAAGGAATTAATACGTGTCATACCTATTTTTTCTTAGAGATTTCATTCGCCATCCATTCAGCATTTTTTTTGATCGCTTCCTCTATTGTTTCACCACTTTGAAGGGTTGAGGATTTTATGGTGTTGTACCAGTTTTTATCTGAATGAATGCGGTGAATAAACCATGTTACAGAGTTTTCTTTCGGACATTGAATAGCATTTTCATGTTTATAATTTACGGGTATTTCAAAGACTTTTTTATAGGTGAAAATAGTAGAAGTAGCTGTTTTGCTGATGGAATGTATATAAAGTATATTCGTTGAATCAGTATTTAGTGTGAGGTATTCACCTGTATTTTTCCAGATAGAAGAAAAAGTAGAGAAACAGTTGAGTTGTATGATTCTCTTCGGATGTTTTTGCAGAAAATGCTCGATTTCATTTTGATAGGCGTTTGGTGTAGATTCCACATCGACAATGTAAATATCATTGCGTTTTAAAGTTGATTCAAGTGCTAAATAGTACGTATTTTCCCAGCCTGTAAAATCGAGAATTAGTCCTTGATTTTTTTGAATATTAGCAGATATTACTTTTTGGATTTTTAAGGTTTCCTGATTTTCTAGTCTAGGAATTGGTTCTGTTTCACTTAACGAGTTTACCCTAATTTCTTTGAGTGCTTGATGCAAACTATTTCCATTACCAGCGATATACTCAAATGGGATTTTCATCCAAAGATAGCATAGCGGAAGCTGTGTAATAATTATTGCTAGTATACCTATTTTCCATTTTTTAGTCCACTGAAAATTATTTCCTAATAATGCAGTAAATGGGATGGTAAGTACCACTAAAGAAATCGTAAATCTGTGTTGTAATAAAAGTGTTCCAGAGATTGATTTATACCAGAATAAAGCGAGAAGTGTAAAGAAGGGGATGAACCAGTAGAATTTAGAGCGCGTAATTTTTTTAT
>CANCJF010000112.1 GCA_947378245.1 Bacteroidota bacterium | reverse complement strand
CGCAGAGATTTCTATGTTAAAATGCAAACTTTCATTTCATTTTCTGATAGTTTTTCTGTTATTTTTTTAATGTATGGTGTTTTTCTGTTAATTACAGCCATAATTCGATGCACTAATTTATTTCTTACAGCATTTAACACACTCATTTTATTTTTTCCTTCACTTACTTTTTTTTGATAATATTCTTTTATTTCATGATCAAATCTTATCGCACACATAGCTGCCATATGTAGTAATTTTTTCAATTTTTTATTTGCCATTTTTGATATCCTATCTCTTTTTATTACTGTTCCAGATTGATTTTGAAACGGAACTACTCCGGCATAGCACGCTAGATGTTTTGCAGAATTAAATGCCTCAAAATTATTTGTTGCTATCAAAATATTTAGAGCATTTTGAATACCAATACCTGGTATACTTATCATCAAATCAATATTCTTTGATATTTCTAAATGCTTTCTCGATAATTCATTGATTTTTAATTCAATATTTTCTATCGACTTAACTAATGTCTTCAATATTTGTTTGTATCCTTGAAATAATAGATCATATTCTTTTTTATCGTGGCTTTTTGATTCTCTTAATTGATTTTGAAGTGCAACCTTTTGTTCGATAAGTGTTTCACGGATTTTGACACTAACATTAAGTTCTTTAACGACATTCAAAGGTTCTTTAAATAAAACCTGTTTATCGTTATATCGTACAGCGTATTCTGCTATTCTTCGTGCGTCTTGTTTGTCATTTTTCCCACGCATATCTGTACTCGCTCGCTTAATTTTTAATGGGTGCTCTACCCATAAATCAACACCTAATTCGACACAAACTCTCTCCAATGGTCGATTGTAAATTCCAGTATTCTCACAGCAAACAAGAATGTCAGATTCAGAAAGTTTTAGTTCGAGTAAAACCTTTTTGATAAACTGTTTAACTTTCAAATCAGTATTACCAATTTCATTTTCTTTAATTAGTTCAAATTTGGATGACATAACCGCACAATCGATTTTAGATTTTGAAATATCAATCCCAATAACGTAACTTTGTTTCATATTAAATATATTTGTTTATTCCACAAAGAGAGATTAGTCTAAGCCCTTGATAATAGGTCCGTAACCTTAATTTCTATTTAGAACTTGCTCTCAAAGAAACAGGGGTCGTAATCTCTGCATAGGTCTAGACTCCTTAGGATCGGAATGATACCCCCTGTTTCTTGTGGAATGAGTTATAAGGTAAATTTATTTTAAATTTTACTATATTTAAATCACTTTACAAACTAAAGGATTTCGGAGAAATGGACGTGTTTTATGTTTGGAGGTCGCAGAGGAAATCTAATTTCATTAGATTTTAAACTAAGAAACTGATAGCAAATATTCAATATTTGACAAAGTCAAATTAATTTCTGCGTCCTCCAAAACGTGTTTACGTCAAAAAAAAACGCTTGAAATCTCTGAGCTAAAAAAAACTAATCCAAGCGTTGTATTTGTTCAATCCATTTGTTTTTTAATGATTCACTTAGAAAACTTGCTTTAAATGAATTGATTGCTAGTTGTTTGATTTCTTCTTTGGATAAATTGATTCCATTAACTAATGCCTCAAAATTTTCATTGATATACCCGCCAAAATAAGCTGGATCGTCCGAGTTTACTGTTGCTAACAAACCGTTTTCAAGCATTGTTCGAATAGGGTGGTTTATCAGTTCAGGAACTACTTGTAATTTCTCATTAGATAAGGGACAAACCGTCAAAGCTATTTGTTTTTCTACCAAAACTTCTATTAGTTTGTCATCGTGCAATGAGTTGTTTCCATGGTCGATTCTATCTACTTGAAGTAATTGAATAGCTTCCCAAACATAGTCTGCAGGACCTTCTTCACCAGCATGTGCCACGACTTTGAATCCAAGTTCTTTCACTTTAGCAAAAACATTTTTAAATTTCGAGGGAGGGTTGCCTTTTTCTGAAGAGTCGAGACCGAATCCTGAAATCCAATCTGTAAATGGGAGTGCTTCTTCCAATGTTTTGAAAGCTGCTTCTTCGGTTAGGTGTCTTAAAAAACTAACGATAAGGTGCGATGTAATTCCAAGTTTTTCTTCTCCTTCTTTTAGTGCTTTGTATATACCATTAATAACTTTTTCAAAGGAGATACCTCGTTCGGTATGTGTTTGTGGATCGAAGAAAATCTCCGTGTGAACCACATTTTGGCTGTGTATTTTGGTTAAATATGCCCATGTTAACTCGTAGAAATCTTGTTCTTCAACTAACACTGCTGCTCCAGCGTAGTAGATGTCCAAAAATTCCTGCAGGTTATTGAAATTATATGCACTGCGTAGTTCTTCGATAGAAGAATAAGGTAACTCTATGTTGTTTCGTTGTGCTAATTCAAATAGTAATTCTGGTTCGAGTGACCCTTCGATGTGGAGGTGTAGTTCTGCTTTTGGAAGGGATTGAATAAAGTTTTTCATGTTCTTTCTATTTAAATTCAGTAGTACATTCTTTGCATTTGTATACCTTTTTATTGTATAAAGGCGCTAGCATAAATGCGAATGCTGCAAACAGCGAAATAATGCCTGTGATGTTTTTATAGGATGCAAATCCTGCTTGAATATTCGTGGATTGACACGATGGACAAGTGATGATTTCGTTGTTTTGATTGGTGTAGGGGTTGTGCTCCAAGTTGTTGAGGTACGCTTTTGCTTGTGTATAGTCTTGTTCGAACACTTGAAGTTTAATTCCGCCTAGCGCTACATTGTACATTGGGTTGGTAGCAATCGTGTTTTCATCTTTTAAATAACTTTGAATACCTTCCAATTCTAATTGACAACGAAGCATGTTTGCGTCGATGCTATTGTCAAAGGTTTTTAAAGTTATAAGATTCATTGATTCATGTTAAAAGTTCGTAGTATATTAAATTTAGTCATTTTTTCTTTTTAATTTAACAAAAAAAAGAAATTATGGAAAAAGGAAAAGTAGCTGGAAATGCTCCAGTATTGATAGATGCAGAAGCAGGTAAAAACTACGCATGGTGTACATGTGGATTATCCGATAACCAACCGTTTTGTAATGGAGCGCACAAGGGATCGGATTTTACACCTCAAATTTTCTCTTTAGAAGAAGACAAGAAAATAGCTTTGTGTACGTGTAAACAAACTTCGAATCCTCCATATTGTGATGGAGCGCATAAGAGTTTGTAGGTGAAACTAAATACTAATATCAAATGATCAACAAACTAAATGTTCATCATTTGATATTAGTTACATATTATAATTTATTTTCTCAAATATTTAATTACCCCTTTGCTTTTATAATCGTATTTAAGCCTACAACATACGTTTCCAACGTATTTACCAATTGATTTACATCCGTATCTTTTGCTTCTGGATATAATTTTTTTACTTGTTGGATTGTACTTTGAATTGCCTCTCTTGCTGCTTGATAATCTTCCCGTGCATACGCTTCAGCCATGACTTTGATCGATTGATTCAGAATTGCAATCGCGTAAAGTTTTTTGTGTTGTGCTTCTAAGATGAGTTCCAGTTGATCAGTGCTTTCTGACCATTTCAAATATGCTTTTTCTTCTTTTTGAATGTTTTTTTGTTTTTTGAAGTCAAAGTAACTCATGCGAATAACTACGGGTTTGTTTTCAATTTCTTTTGTTGGTTTGGATAAATCAAATTTTACCAAGGCAAGTGTATTGAGTCCTGAGTAAATATTGTCTAATCTCATATTGATGGAAGTATTTCCATTTTTAGTTGTTGGAAAACCATAGAGTTGTTTGAAAATAAGTTGATCGTTGTAAGTTATTTCTACATTCACATCTTTAGCACAAGGACTAAGAACACTATTTAACTCACGTTCAAATGCTTTTTCAATGTGTTTAGCTTCGCCTGAAAAGCTGAGCAAACCACCACCTGCAGTCGCAAGAAGTGTAAGCATGGATTGATTGTATGAATCACCGACACCAATTGCAGAAAGTTCGATGCCTTTGGCGTTGTAGGTTTTTGATTTTTCAATGACCGTTTCGGGAGGAGTGTCGCCGTATCCATCGGTTAATAATATAACCCTATTAGTACCTTTAGCAAGCATGTGTTTCAAGACTTGTTCGTAACCATCGACCATTCCATTGTAAATGTTTGTCCCGCCTCCAGCTTCAATCGCTTCGATGGCTTCTTTAAATGCTTTTCTGTCGCCAATCACTTGGGTTGGAAGTACTATCGTTGATTTATCGTCAAATGTTATTAAGGAAACTAAGTCGGTCGGACGTAGCTTTTGAATGTAATTTAATAATGCAATTTTCAAAGCGTCAATTCGTTCGTGCCCTTCCATGGAGCCACTTTTATCAATGACTAGTGCAATGTTTATTGGTGGTCCATATAGGTCTTTGTTAGTTGTTTTTGCTTTGAATCCGATTTGTAGTACCGCTTCTTTGGATTTTTTATTTATGGTGTCATTTCCCCACGATACAGTCATTCCGATGGAGTCGTCGTTTTTTGGTTCTGGAAATTGTTTTGTGATGAATTCAGAAAAATCTTTGATCAAGATATCTTTCGGAGTGGGAATGTAACGTTCTGGAAATTGTAAACGTGGGTCTGGACGATAGGTGAAAGATGCTTCGGCATTGCTGATTCCATGTAAATCTGAGTAGTTAAGCACGTCTACATCTTTTTCAAAACGAAAATGAACCATGTATTTCTTTTTGATAGGGAGTAAAAAATAGGCTTCTCCTTCGGCGTTCGTTTTTGCTTTGTATACTTTGTTTGATTTTAGCATTTGAAGGTAGACATCTTCATTTGCAAGTTTATTTTTCCCAATTTGTTTTGCCTGAATTTTTAGGAATACGCGGGAGGAAGTACCTTTTTCTGTCTTTTGTACCAATTGGGTAATGGTGTCATTGCGTTCTTTTTCATTGACAACACTTGGTTGGTAGATGTAATCCATCGTATAATGACTACCACTTTCGACATCAAAGCGCTCATAACTTTCAATTCCATCAATGTCAATTTCGTACGTGTAATTTACAGGAAGTAAAAACGTGGCAATACCCATTGGACTGGTTTTTCCGAGGTATGTTTTCCCTGTTTTATAGCATGTCACGTTGATAGGAAAATTACCTAGTGCAGTTTTGTTATTTTTTGAAAATTTCAGGTCGACAAGTGCTTCTTTCTCGGAATACTGTGCGTTTTTTAGTTTTGTTTGATCTATTTTTTCAAGGTTTAATTTGGATCGATCGATGACAGGTCTACGTTGATTTTGGTAATATTTTAGGTCGTAAGTAATTGTACTGGAGCCACTACCTTCCATGTTTTCTTCGATTTCAATCGTTCTATACTCTTTCATTTCAAGTACGTTCACCGACCAAAGTTTTCCAGTTTTTAGTTCAAAAATAACAATTCCGTCTTTGTTGGTGTTTTTGGTCACTTTTTCCTTGGTAGTTGTTTCGATTAAAACAACCGGAATATTAACCATTGGTTGTAATTGTGTATTGATTACACGGATTGTTTCTGTGAAAGATCCGGTTTGGGAGAATCCAAAAGACACCGAAAGGAAGCAGAGTAACAGGGCGATACTTTTCATGGGGGTAAGTTTTAGTGGGGGGGTATTACTAAAACGCAAGAAAGTGATGGATATTGTGTGGGGGTAGTTTTTGGAGTGTGGGGGAGAATAGTGTTATTTACACTCCCATTTATAATTCTTCAATAAATGATTTTCACAACATTTAGCTCTGTTAGCACTGTATGGATGTGAACGAGTTATATTTTCCAACACATTAAATTTTCCTTCATCATTCGACATTCTTTTCCATAGACTAATCGTATTGCAAGGTGCGTAATTAGCGCGAACCATCAAATCGATGCCTGTTAAGTCACACATAACTTCATCTTTTTGATTAAATGCAGTTGTAAGCATAGTATTCATAGATAATACGATACCCGATAGATCGTTTCCTAAAAATTGATTGGTAGTTTCTTCCATACTCAAACGTTTATTGATGTGGCCCAATTCGTTATGATTGATTTCATGGGAAATTATCGCTGCTAATTCATGATTGTTTGAACCAATAAACTTTAATATTCCGCTGTGTACATAGATGTAACCACCAAAGGTAAACGCGTTTATTGTATCATTTTTTAGTTCGTAAATATGATAGGTGTACTTTGACTGTTTAAGTTTAGCGGTTAATTCGTTTAGTATTTTAGTTAATCTAGGGTTTTCAATAATTTTTGTTGATTTAGATAATTCGTTAAAATAGTCTTTACCGAGTTCCATTTCTTGTTGGGGTGAGATAGTCACGCCAGTTGAAGATACAACAACATCTTGTAGCGTCGATAATAAATTTAATCCAGTTGTCGTTGGGTCCAATTCTTCTTCCGACATACAAGACAAATCGTAATTTATGTTCTTTGGTTGTAGGGTAGGAACTTGGTTGAATTTGTTTTCAATCTTTTTATCGATTTTATTTTTTTTGAGTGCGACAAAAGATCCAAGGCCAAGGATGATGAGTAAAACGCTAATAAAGATTCTTTTTCTAAACATATTTTTTTTTGTTTTATTCTCTTGCGAATAATGTATTAATAGAGCTGTTATATTGTCGTTTCCACCTGCTTGATTTGCTTCGTGTATTAATTTTTTTGTTTTTTCATTTAATGTGTTGTTTGAATGTATAATAGTAGATAGTGTTTCTTCGTTCACCAAATTACTTAACCCATCTGTACATAATAATAGATAGTGGTTATCTTCTAAATCAAGGGGTTGTTTAGATACGCTAATTTCTACTCTTTCTCGTATTCCAATTGCGTTGGTTATTACATTTTTTTTAGGATGAATTTTCGCTTCTTGTTCGTTGATGATTCCTGCTTTGAGTAATTGATTTACATAGGAATGATCCTCAGTAAGGAGTGATAATTTCGAGTTACTTGAACTATAAATTCTACTGTCGCCAACGTGAGCGTAATAGCATTGGTCATTTTGAATGAATACACATACGATTGTAGTACCCATTCCTTTATGTGCTTCATTTTGTGAAGCATTGAATAGTTCGGTGTTAGCTTTCTGAATTGCTTTCGTTAATAATGTTGTAATATCCGTTTCAATGGATGTTTGAACAAATTCAATAATTGTATCGGTCGCTAATTTAGATGCTACTTCCCCTGCATTATGACCACCCATTCCATCACAAACAATGTATAATTCACCAAGCTCTGTAAACAAATGACCATAATAATCTTCGTTTATAGTCCGTTTTTGACCTACATCACTTATACATTCAAACTGTGTCATGTTACTAAATTAATTATTATTAATTTTTTTTAAACTATGAAATGAAGTTAATTCAAATATTCTTCAATTCGCGAATCGCGAATCGCGAAATAAATTGTATTTTTGTTAGTGTAAAATGAATAGGTATGAAAAAACACAATGGAATGAGACCTCAGGATATTGTAGTTGTCTTGAAGATAGTTTTAAAAAGAGATCATCACTGGCAAATGAAAGATTTGTCTTATGAGTTGAATATTAGTTTGAGTGAAATATCAGAAAGTATCCATCGATCTGTATTAGCTGGTTTAATGGCAGCTGATAAAAAAACGGTTCTTAAACAAGCATTACTTGAATTTATAAAATATGGCTTAAAATATGTATTTCCAGTTAAGCCAGGAGGAATAGTAGTTGGTTTACCGACAGCTCACTCGACTGAAATATTGAAAAAAGAAATAAGTTCGAAGGAAGTATATGTTATTCCCTTTTTTGATGGAAATGCAAAAGGATTTGAAATTGAGCCTTTATATGCTAGATTGCCTATTGCTTGTTCGAAAGATCCTGAATTATGTTTGGTTATAGGTTTGATTGATTGTTTGCGCATCGGGAAAAATAGAGAAGTTCAATTGGCACATAGAGAATTAGAAAAAATTATTTTATGTTAGAAGATAAAGAGCAGTGTATTTATGCGATACTAAAAGTGGCGAAAGCATTGGGAGAACTTAATCGAGAGGTGGTGTTTGTGGGAGGTTCTGTGATAGGATTGTATGTATCTAATGAGTTGGCGGATGAAATCAGACCGACAAAAGATGTGGATATAACTTTATCGATTACTTCTTTTGGGAAATTGGAAGAATTAAGAGAGAAATTAACCCAACTCAAATTTTATCAAACCCATGAGGATGATGTGATTTGTCGTTTTCGTTATGAAGATATTAAAGTGGATGTGATGTCGACGCACGAAATTGGTTGGGCACCTGCTAATCGTTGGTTTAAGCTTGGCTTTGAGGATATTCAACAACAAACAATAAATGGAGTTGAAGTAAATATTTTTCGTGTAGGTTGTTATTTAGCGACTAAATTTGAGGCTTTTGCTAATCGAGGGGAAGGAGATCCACGTTGGAGTCACGATTTTGAAGATATTGTATATTTATTGACCTATTCCGAGGGATTATTTCTTGAATTAGAGAAAGAGCCAGAACCAATTCGTTTGTTTTTAAAAGAACAATTTACTAAGATTCTGCAGGAGGCACATTTGCAAGAGGCGATTTATGCACATCTCAATCCATCGTTTCAAGTTCAACTTTTTAAAAAGATAGAACAGAATATTAAGGAGTACATTTCTACTTTTTCGTAGAATATAGCTATTTTTAAAGTCTATTAAAAAACATAATTTCAGCACATTCATTCTATGTCATTACCCATATTTTCAAATTACACCGTTATTCGTGAGCTTGGACAAGGCGGAATGGCGACAGTATACTTAGCAACACATAATACCTTAGGACACCAAGTAGCCATTAAAATATTAGATAAGCAATTTGCCTACAATCAAAATATAAAGGCTCGTTTTATTGAAGAGGCAAAGAAATTGGTGCGTTTAGATCATCCAAACGTGGTAAAAGTAACGGATTTTATATCCGAAAATGAACACGTTGCGTATGTGATGGAGTACATCAATGGGAAAAGTTTGCGTGAATTATTAAATGCAACACGTTTAACGGATACTGACATTGAAAACTACCTCAATCAAATGGTGGTTGCTTTAAACTATATTCATAAAGAAGGAATTGTACACCGCGATATTAAACCATCGAATTTTATCATCGCTACAAATGGCACATTGAAATTAGTTGATTTTGGTATTTCTAAATCCATAGACGCTTCATCGGCTGACCATACTTCCACAAGTACAAATTTGAGTATGGGTACTTTGTTGTATATGAGTCCAGAACAAATTAAGAGTACCAAAGACGTATCCTATTTATCAGATATATATAGTTTAGGGGTAGTGCTTTGGGAAATGGCTATGGGTAAAGTGCCATACAATTCTTCCGAACTTTCTACGTTTGATATCCAAGTGAAAATCGTGCAAGAAAAATTACCGAATACGAATACCAAATGGGATGAGTATATTCAAATTGCGACGAGTAAAGAAGAAAGTATACGTAGTAAAGTATTTGAAAGATTAAATGTTAAAATAAATCATTTTAATTCAACTTTTATTTCAGAAAATACAGCAATTTTTGATAAAAGTACGGATAGCGATATAACTAGAAACCAAAATGAAAAAAAGAAGAATTGGAGTAAAAAACGAATATTAATAACTCTTTTAAGTTTGTTGATGGTATTAATTGTTGTTTATAAATTGTTTTTACCTCAAAATTTAAATCCAAATCCTATT
>CANCJF010000111.1 GCA_947378245.1 Bacteroidota bacterium | reverse complement strand
CACCTGATGTAGCTGATACTGGAGTAAACCCTGTTGTACCAGCACTAAATGTAGTTACACCTGAAGAAATAGCACCGATGTTATTAATAACAAATGCTGTAGTAGCAAGCTGAGTTGTATTAGTACCATTAGCTGCGGTAGGCGCTGCTAAATCTGTTCGATAGACGATGAAGTGATGTTATCGGACTTCTTACGATTGTGTCTGTAAATAGGTAGTTTTAAAGGATTACAAATAATCTCTTTGATTGCTTTGATTTCTTTTCGTTGTAGTACATCTCTCGAAACGCGGTAGGAAGACATCTGTTTGATTGCAGCATGAAACTTTACCTCTTTCATTGTTTCCGCATCCAGTAAACGAGCATCTGCATCCAAAGGCGTGATTGGATTTTTCAGCTTCCCTTCTTTAGAAAGTTGCGCTTTGTGTACTTGGATGTTTAAAGAATCCTGGTACGAATTGTAACTTAACACAATAAACTCACTCGTTGTAAGTAGATTTTCTTCCGTTTGCTTGAAATTTAACGTTGGAGAAAAAATAGTCTTAAAACGATCAAAGGCACTGCGATTGATAGGGATAAGCCCCTTCTTTTTAAGTTTTACTTCGATGGTTTGTTCGCGTATTGAAAAAGGGATTTCGAAGTAATCATCGAGGTTCGGTTCATTCTCCAAGCCATATTCTTTCGCGGCTACTTCCATTTCTTTCTTGCGGTAATAGGCATCGAAATAAATACGGTAGTTCTTGAATTCCTTGATTAAATACAAAGCTTGTGCTTGGTGTTCGCACAACTTTGTTTTCACCTTTTCACAACGACACGTAAGTTTCAGTGTGTTTGTTTCAGGTGTTAATTCCACCAAAACAGGAGAAGTTCTTGTTTGTATATCAAAGGCTAACTCTAAGTGATTGAGGTAGCAAGATAAATGATAAAATGTTAAGTTATACGGAGTTTTGTATTCCTGTAAACCAAAAGAATTACGGTAAAAAAAATCGTAATCTAGTTTATAGACTTCAAAATCTTGGATGTAATAGTCAAAAGGATGTGCTTCGTTCGGATTTTTCAGGATTTCCATGTAGGATTACATTCCAGGTAAACCTTTCATTCCCATTCCTTTCAATTTACTCATCATCCCCATCATATTTTTTGGGTTGCTCATCATCTTCATCATTTTGCGGGTGTCTTCAAATTGTTTCAACAACTTGTTTACCTCCACCACATTCAGACCAGAACCTTTTGCAATACGGTTTTTACGTTGACCGTTGATGATCGCAGGGTTTGTACGTTCTTGCGGAGTCATAGAAAGAATAATCGCTTCGATGTGTTTGAATGCATCGTCTTTGATTTCCACATCTTTCATTGCTTTCCCCATACCAGGAACCATACCCATCAAATCTTTCACGTTCCCCATTTTTTTGATTTGTTGTAATTGACCTAAGAAGTCATTCAAATCAAATTGGTTCTTTTCAATTTTACGTTGTAATTTACGTGCTTCCTCTTCGCTGAAGTTTTCTTGTGCTTTCTCTACTAAAGAGATAACATCCCCCATTCCAAGGATACGATCGGCCATACGTGAAGGGTAGAACACATCAATTGCGTCCATTTTTTCCCCTGTACCAACGAATTTGATTGGTTTGTTTACAACAGCCTTAATCGAAATTGCAGCTCCACCACGTGTATCTCCGTCTAACTTCGTCAATACAACTCCGTCGAAGTTGATTTTATCGTTGAATGCTTTTGCCGTGTTTACTGCATCTTGACCAGTCATGGAATCCACCACGAATAACGTTTCCGTAGGATTAATCGCCAATTTCACTTGTTCGATTTCATCCATCATCTTTTCGTCTACCGCCAAACGACCAGCAGTATCGACGATAACTACATTGAAACCATTGCTTCTAGCGTGAATTATCGCGTTTTTAGCAATCGTAACCGGATTTTTTTCTTCTTTATTGGAATAAACCTCAATACCAAGTTGTTCACCCAATACGTGTAATTGGTCAATCGCTGCAGGACGGTACACGTCACACGCAACCAATAACGGTTTTTTTCCTTTTTTAGTTTTTAGGTAATTCGCTAATTTACCAGAGAAAGTCGTTTTACCAGAACCCTGTAAACCAGACATTAAGATAATACCAGGATTTCCTTGGAACTTGATTTCCTCTTCGTTTCCACCCATCAATTCGATCAATTCTTCGTGACAGATTTTAGTCATTAATTGACCTGGGGAGATCGCGGTTAATACATTTCTACCAAGTGCTTTTTCTTTTACTTTAACGGTAAAATCTTTCGCTGTTTTAAAGTTAACATCGGCGTCTAATAAGGCTCTACGCACTTCTTTCAACGTTTCCGCAACGTTAATTTCCGTAATTTGTCCTTGTCCTTTTAATACTTTAAAGGCTCTTTCAAACTTATCCGTTAAATTTTCAAACATAGTATGGTAATTTAGAGTGCAAAGGTAATGTTAATGAAACAATTTACCAATATGTAATTACAGAAATGAGAAAGATGTAATTTATGAGTATGTTTTTTTTGAAATTACTAGATTAAATTACCTTAATTTTATCTCCACAAAGTCACATGTCCAGTATAAGTTTCAAATTTTCCTAAGATTGTAATAACCTGTATTTTATATGTATAAATATCATTAGGTGATTGAATGCCATTGTACGTTCCGTCCCATCGAGGTCTTAATTCGTTTGAAGAATAAATAACTTCCCCCCATCGATTATAAAGCGTTAAATCAACCGAAACAACTGAAGTTAATGAAGGTATAAAATAATCATTTATTCCATCTCCATTCGGTGTAAATACATTTGGTATATATAAACTATAGGGAAAATATATTTGAATTTTTTGAGTGATTGAATTGGTACAGCCAATAGAATCTTTTATGGTTAACGTGACATCGTAAATACTTGAATCCTCATAGAATGTTTTATCTTCTCGTAAATTACTATGATTTCCATTTCCAAAATCCCAGGAATAAGAAGAGTAACTGGGTGATAAATTGATGTATTGAATTTCATTATTAATTATAGGTATCCCTTGATAGGTAAAATTAACATTTGGTCGATTTACGGTGATAGAAGCAGTATCTCGTACAGTAAACGTTTTACAATCATCACCAACATATACAAAATAATCAACTGAAGATTTTGGTTTTACCCAAAGTATATTGGTTGTATCAAAAGAAGGTATCCACTTAAACGTATACTTTCCATAACCACCTTTCGCACTTGCTTCTAATTTTAAGGAATCTCCATAACAAATTATTGTATCTGGCGACAAATGAGGTATTAGAGGCGGGCTAGTAATCGTGTATAAAAAACTAACAGATTTCATTTCTCCACATCGATCTGTTACTTTTAACGAATATACTGTAGTCTTGGATGGTTTTATAGTTCCCTCTTTTTGTGTATCAACGATTCTTTTGTCATCACTCCAATAATATTTATAATACCCTGCACCTTGAGACGGATTAGCCATCACTTTAGTTGGTAAATACGGACATATCTCAGTGATATTGGCTATTGGAGCAACAAGTAATGGCAAATATTTCATTACTACGACTGTATTTGTTTTGTTAGCTGAATTGAAACAAACATCTGATACTTTAAGTGTATATTGATTATTTGATAGTGGATTAACAAAAATAGAATCTGTTTTTTCATTTGTATCCCATTCAAAAGCATAAGGTTTTAATCCACCGTTTACTTTAGGTACATTATATATACCATGTCCTACACAAAAGATTGTATCATCAGGCATTTCAATAGTAATGGGCTCGATGTTTTTTATATAAAACTTCTTTGTTTCAATATATGTATTACCACATGCATCAGGCAAAATCAAATCTATCAAAATTGAATCTAATCCTTCTTTTTCAGAATCTTGCAAAGAGATTATTTCAAAAGAAGTAACATCTTGACCTTTAGGAATTGTCACCATCGTAGGGGCGCTTGTAGTGTAGTCTAATCCTAGATTCGCGGAACCTTTATAGATGATTGGAATATCATATTGTTTATCCTTGGAACCTGGTGACTTTTTAATGGTAATTTTCCCAGTTGTACAACCTTCTGCCATTGTTAAGGTGTCATTATAATTTTCTTTGGAAAGTTTTTGAGTCACACCAAGTTCAACCTTTGCTGATAAACTATTAGCTTCAAGAAAAATTCCTGAATCAAACGCTGCATCACCAACATCTGCTATAGAAATAATCAAGGTATATTCTTGTCCACATTGAACAGGTGACATAGCCGTTAAAACACGTGTAAATCCATCATATTGAACAGTTGATCCAAATCGATTATTTACATAATACGCAGCATTTGGACTATTCTGATCATTTACGTTATTTATAGTTACTGGAGTACCATTAGGTAACAATGCAATATTTTTCTGACCAATTATTCCTGGTCCCGAAATAAAAAATGCAAATAAATCATTAAACTCTGAACCTACAAATTCAGGATATTCCTCAGATCCAAAAACATACCTAAACCTAACAGTATCTGACATTGGTTTAAATGTTATTTTTAAAGTTGCAGAATTAAATGTGTTTTTAGGATCAACTCCTGATTTTGTTTCATTTGCAATAATTTGATTCAACATTGCATTTCCAGCAACCCCATTATCCATTCCTGCTGAAGCTGAATTATTTGGACCGATTGGACCATCATTTCCATAAATTGTTCCTGTTGTAATTACGATACCTTTTGATAATCCAATATTTGATTTGCTACCATCAAAATAACCAATTGAAACAGGTGCGCCGATAAAATCTACCTTATTTATTTTAACTCCTGCACCAACTAATACATTTTGAACTAAATTAGTTGGGTTGTCTCCTCTTGTAATCAATTGTGAGATAGAAGTATAAGAAAAAGAAAATAATAGCATAGCTAGTAAAATAATTTTCACTAAGTAATTTGAACTATTTACTTTCTTTTTTTTCATTTACATTCCTTGCATGTTACATAACGAGAAATAAAATCCTCGCTTGTCAATTAATTCTATATGTGTACCTTGTTCAACAATTTTACCTTTTTGAAGTACTACAATTAAATCCGCATTTTTAATGGTACTTAAACGGTGAGCAATTACTAATGAAGTTCTATTTTGCATTAATTTCTCCAATGCGTCTTGTACTAATTTTTCACTCTCAGTATCTAACGCAGAAGTTGCTTCATCAAGTATAAGTATCGATGGATTTCTTAATACCGCTCGAGCAATGCTCACACGTTGTTTTTGTCCACCCGATAATTTATTCCCTCTTTCCCCAATGTTCGTGTCATAACCATTTTCCAAAGCCATAATAAACTCATGTGCATTTGCAATTTTAGCAGCTTCGATAATATCTTCATCCTTAGCTGTCGTCAAACCAAAAGCGATATTGTTTCTTACCGTATCATTAAATAAGATAGATTCTTGTGTCACCATACCTATATGACTACGTAAATCCGTAATAGATGCGTCTTTTATATTCACATCGTCAAATAATATTTCTCCTTCTTGAATATCATAGAAACGAGGCAATAAATCTGAAATTGTTGATTTTCCACTCCCTGACTCCCCTACTAAAGCAACAGTTTTACCCTGAGGTATGAATAAATCAATATCTTTTAAGACCCATTCATCTTTGTATCTAAAACTTATATTTTTGTAGGAAATCCCACCTTTTAATACAGGTAAAGCAATCGGATTTGTTGATTCGTAAATTTTTTCATCAGCGTTTAGAATTTCGTTAATGCGATCTTGACTTACTTCAGCTTTATTTAATGCCCCCAAATTAAATGCGATACTAGAAATCGGGCGTAATAATTGAGAAAAAACGATGATGAATGTTAGAAATTCTTCTCCTGTAAATTTTGAACTATGTTTGGCATCTAAAATCATATTTCCACCGTACCAAACAATTCCCATCAAAACAATGGAACCAAGAAACTCATTTAATGGAGAAGATAAATCTTTTTTTCTAAACGTGAGTGTAGTTAATTTTTGGTGATTCAAATTTATTTTTGCGAAAATTGAATTTACATAAGGAGCCGCATTGAACGCTTTTATAATTCGAATTCCAGATAAATTCTCTTCCAAAACGGAGAACAAAACACCCATTTGTTCTTGTTGATTTTTAGCTGTACGCTTTAAACTTTTTCTAATTAACGCAATAATTAATGCAGAAATAGGTAAAAGAATCAATGAAAATAAAGTTAATGAAGGACTCCAATAAATCAGAACACCTAGATAGGTAATTAGGGAAATTGGTTCTCTAAATATAAGTTCTAACATCGCAATAACTGCAACCTCAATTTCATTTGCATCTGAATTCATTCGCGACATGATATCCCCTTTTCTCTCGTTTGTGTAAAATGAAAGTGGCAATTTCATTGCTTTTTGAAATAAATTATCTCTCAGATCTCTAACAACCGCCATTCTTAGTTGAGACTGATGAAAAACGGCCATATAACGAAATAAATTTTTGAAAAAGAAGGCAACAAGCATAGTGACACAAATAAACAACAAAGCCTCTTTTGGATCCTTCATTACCATTTGTTGCATTTCATATTGAAAAAATTTTGAACAATAAGTAAAGAAATCTAAAAATCCACCTTTATATACTGGTTCAGAAACTAATACTACTTTATCCTTTGAATCTCGAAACAATAATTGTAGAAATGGTACAAATAACACTAAGGAGATTAAATTAAATATAACAAAAAGTAAATTAGAGATAACAACTAAAACAGCTGTCCCTTTGTACTTGAATGTTTGTCTATATATTTCAATAATTGCTTTCACTATAAATTGCTTGATTTTAAGTATTCAAAGATTTTTCTGTCTCCCTCTGTAAATGATACATGTCTACGTTCCATCATTGCTTCTGCAACTTGTATTGCTTTTGTTAAATCAAAAGGGACAGTACCATCTGCACCTCCCCAAGTAAATGATTTAATCAATTTATCAGGAAATCCAGCTCCGTAAATATTTGCAGAAACACCAACAACACTTGCTGTATTAAACATTGTATTGATTCCACATTTACTATGATCTCCCATGACTAATCCCATAAAAGTAATGTCCGTATTTTCTAGTTTGTCCGATTCATACGAATAAGCTTTCACAGTAGAATAATTGTTTTTTAAGTTGGATGAATTAGTATCAGCTCCTAAATTACACCACTCACCTAATATAGCATTCCCAAGAAAACCATCATGCCCTTTATTAGAATAAGATTGAAAAACAACATTATTCACTTCACCACCTACACGACAATGTGGACCAATAGTTGTTGGCCCATATATTTTAGTAGCTAACTTCACACACCCCTCTTCACCTAGTGAGAATGGTCCACGGATTACAGAACCTTCCATCACTTCTGAATTTTCCCCTAAGTATATTGGTCCAGTCGTTGTATTCAAAATACATCCTTCGATTTTAACCCCCTCTTCAATAAATAATTGATCTAAATCACCAATAATCGTATTCGATTTCGAAATTCCACACGATTCTCGTCCTTCCGTTAAAAAAGCGAAGTCTAAGGGTAACACCTCTCCATTACGCTGAAATAAATCCCAACGATTTTTTAAGATTATCAACGGTTCTCCCACATACTTAATTTTATTTGTAGGATTATTTCCGATTTCAAGTAACCACTCCTCTCCTTGCATTAATACATCGCCTTCTGTTAATTCTTGAGCAATAGCTACTAATTCTTCTGTTGGAATTACAGCTCCGTTAATTCTCCAAGTAAAATCCGATGAACCAGGAAATTTCGTTTGAAGATATTCTTCTGTTTCAAAGAAAATTTCAGCATCAGGACATAATTCCTCCCAACGTTCGTCGTTGGTCAGAATCCCCATACGTAAGTTTGCAACTGGTCGTGTAAGAGTTAGAGGCGCTAAGCGCAAGTGTAGACCATTATCGGCAAGTAGTATTTTCATATTTTTTCTTTCATTTTATTTTATAAAATGGGGATGCTCTAATAGAGCAACCTTACGTGCATTTTTACATTCGTACATGCATTATACCTAATGCGTACTATCTTTTTGTAATCCCAACGAGATTACCCAGAGACCAATAAAGGTTAGTAATCCATTTAGTATCAACAATTCGTATCCAAATTTGTAGCCCGCGAACCAGTCTTTAGAGTTTGTAGCGATAAGATAGCATATCGATGGAGCAATCAAGCAAATGATAAGGGAAAATTTATCACGAATTTGACGTTTTGTGAAAATTCCAAATGTAAACAAACCGAGCAGGGGTCCATAGGTATAAGAAGCGATTTTCAGGATCGTTCCTATCAAATCACTTCCAGGATTTTTGGAAATATAGACTTCTGTTCCTAAAATGATAAACAAAAACAAAAGGGAAAAACCAATGTGAACGAATAACTGTAGACGTTTTTTCTGCTTTTCATCTCTTTTATAAAAATTTAGAAAATCGACACAAAATCCGGTGGTAAGTGCAGCTAACGCACTATCTGCAGACGCATAAGAAGATGCGGTTATTCCGAGTAAGAAAAACACTCCTGCAATTGTTCCAAAACTACCAAGGGCAAGTGTTGGAAAAACATTATCCGTTACCACTTTCCCTTCTTTCATAGGAAGTGTCATTCCTTTTTGGTTTGCGTACACATATAACGCACCACCTAAAATTAAGAATAGAAAGTTTACAAAAACTAAAATGGTAGTAAAGGAATACATGTTCTTTTGCGCATCTTTCAAGGATTTACAGGTAAGGTTTTTCTGCATTAAATCTTGATCCAACCCTGTCATAGCAACTGCTAAAAACATCCCCCCAAAAAATTGTTTTGGAAAATAAAGATTCGATTTTACATCGTCAAAAAAGAATATTTTGGTCATAGAATTACCCGCTTCCGTCTTAGTTTTAGCGATTAAATCGAACAAACCAAACAAATTAACATCTAACACATTTGCAATCGTAGCCGTGCATAATATCACTGCACTAATTAAGAAAAATGTTTGAAATGTATCTGTATAAACGATTGTTTTTATACCTCCTTTGAAAGTATACACCCAAATTAATGCCACAGTAACAAATGCAGTTACCCAATAAGGAACGCCTAAATCTTGGAACAAAAATAACTGAAGAACATAGGTTGCTAAATAAAGTCGAATAGCAGATCCTAAGGTTCTTGAAAGAATAAAAAATCCTGCTCCAGTTTTATAGGTCATTAATCCAAAGCGTTCTTGCAAGTATTGATAAATCGACACGACATTCATACGATAATATATTGGCATCAATACTTTAGCAATTATCAGATAACCTAAAACGTAACCTAAAACAATTTGAAAATACGCCATACTTTCGGTAAGTACTTTTCCAGGAACAGATATAAATGTTACACCTGAAAGAGAAGCGCCAATCATACCAAAAGCAACCAAATACCATGGACTTTGTTTATTTCCAGTAAAAAAAGTATCAGAATCAGTGTTTCGAGAAGTTAAAAAAGCGATTAAAATCAATACTAAAAAATATGAAATAAGAACAGTAGCAACTAAAATTGGGGTCATTCAATAGATTTATAAACTAAGCGCTAAATTAAAAGATTTTTTTGCAATTTAGGCTATATTATATCGTTAATTATCATCCTTTAATATCCATTAATTTTTTATTCGTTTTTAGCTATCTTTGTAGAATATATTTGGCTTATATCCTTATGAAAAACATAGCTTTATTAATTGTTTTTACGCTTTATGCTC
>CANCJF010000110.1 GCA_947378245.1 Bacteroidota bacterium | reverse complement strand
AAAATATAAGTATCGAATTTCGAACTAATTGAATCGTTATGGTTTTTAAATGCAGAAAAATCTTTTTTTAATTCACCAATTAAATGATCCTTAATTTTTTTAGGAGGTAAACTTATATCATTAACCTTACACTGAATTACAATTTTTTCTTTTGATGAAAAAACGTCAAAACCATTTTGTAATTGTCCATTTCTACCATATTTAGTAAATGAAATTGAATTTTTAAGTTCATTAAAATACATTACTATAAAATCTTCAAATTCTTGATCATTTTTTAATGGTGGTAGAATTTGAAATGATTTTAAATCAATATTTGAAACATCTATCATTCCTCCTACATAATTTTAATTTTTTAATCTGATAACCTATACAATTCATGAACCATTTGGTCAATTTCTTTGTCAGTTTTGTCTATTTCAACTTTTAGTTCTAAGGCTTTCTTTTTGTTATCTTCAAACGATACGAATTTAGATAAAAAGAAATCAAATCAATGTTTTCCAAAGGAGTAGTTATTCATAATTCATTGCAAATTATGTTGATAAAATCACGTTTGTTTATTCAAACCTTTGAAGTCATCAATGAAAACATCAGGCTTTTATATTGTATCTACTTCGTTGAAATGTTTTAATTGCTTTTCTTCTAAATAAAACAATTCTTTCGTGATAGTATGCTCAAGAATGTAATAAAATTGATACATTTCAATTCTTTGACCTGAAAGAATAATTTTAAACCGATCATTTTCTTCTCTCCACCAAGGATTTTTAAACTCTAGTATTTTATTGATATTTTTTTTAATAAGTTTAAGGTGAAAATTGAAATAACTTCTGTTAAAAATACACTCATTGTTCTTCAAATCTATTTCTATATTAAATACTGGATATAAAGATTGGTGCGTAAATCGGTAATTATTTAAACAGATAATTGTATTTTCAATAATTTCTTTATCCTCTTCAGAATTAGTCCATCCCTTTCTATCAGATATCAACTTTATGATTTTCTTGTTATATATTTTTTTTATTCTGAAATTGGTAATCTGATCTCTATTCATCGCAAGAGAGATTAGTTTTTTCTTTCGCTTATCTAAACCTATTACTTGCATTTTATCAAAACATTCATCCCACCATGTACTAAAACAATATAATTTTGTTCCTGGTGAAAAATATTTCGTGCCAAATCTTATTTGTTTATCCTCCCCATAAATATTAAATCCCTTAATATTTCCGACTAAGCACCAAATAAATTCTGAGTCATCTTCTAGATTTTCCATTTGTTGAATTTTTACAAAATTACATTCACAGTACGTAAATTTTTTACGTTCTTAAATTGAATTTGATGTGAATTGATGCGTATTGAAATTCAAAGACAAAAAAAAGAGTTAACTGAAATTGATTTATTTCAAGTAATTCAAATGAATTTTAATACTTCTCACTCCCTCGATATAACCTTGAACGGATACCAATACATCGGATGTGCGTGCGTATAATCACTTCGATGGAGATATTTCTGTTGAGCGAGAAATAATGCTCTATTTGGCGATTTTCTTAGTTTTAATTCTTTGTAAAATATCTCAAAAATGATCGAGGAAGCCTTATCGTCTACTTTAGAGGGGTTCACGATTACTTGTTTTACGCCGCGATATAATAAGTTCAGGTATAATCCCTTGTCGTATTCGTTGGTGTATGAAGTTTGAATCCCTGACTCACAGTTGTTATATATGACAATATCACGTTTCACGTTTTCATTACCAATAGAACCCCAGTTGATGGTTTGGTATGAATTCGGTAATGATACCTGAGACATGTTCCCAATTCGTTCGTATCGCTTAACATTCCCATGACCAATGAGATGAAGTATCCCTTGTTTTTGGAGAAGTTGTTTTATATTTCCTTTGTATTTTTTATGTGTCGAATTGAAAGTTTTGAAATTCTTTGCAAAATCCCAAGAATAGGGTAGTGAACTAAGAGTGTCGTTTTCTAATTTAATGAAGTCAACTTTTGAATTATTGTTTTTTTTCTTTGATTTAAAGAAGATAGGTAGCGAATAAATAGAGTAAAATTCAATTTGCTTGGATAAGTATTTTAATTCCTTGAAGTTTTTTCCTTTTCTTGAATTGATCATGATGGAATAACGATTGTAGTCATTATACATCGTGTAGATTTTTCTGACTTTCGGATGAATTTTCAATACATTATATAGTTCATCTTGATAGCCTTTGAATGCAAATTCTTTGAATTCTGAAAGGTTAAGCGTATCTATATTTAATGAGTTTAACTCGGTATTTTCTTTAGATTTCAGTAGAAATATCTTTTTGTGAGTGATGTAAATTTTATAATTATCCAAAAAAACATGGCACGGATGTGACAATAATAAACCTTCATTTGGTTTTAGTTTTCCTTGGATCTTTTGACAATTTAATAATGGAAATGAAGTTGGTTTTTTTATTGTTTTAGAAAAATGAATGTGTTTTAATAGTTTGTTTTTGAGTGTTTTGTTTTGAAGGTTTTCAAGTTCTGCTTGAGCTTTCTTTTGACGGTATTCATAAATGGAGATTGTATCATGAATTAAGTTGAAGATTGATTTTTCTGTAATTAAATAATCAGCTGCTTTTTTGATGTCTAATACATTATGTCTGTGAAGATATCTACGAGCGTAATGGTTGTACAACTGGAGATAAGGGCTGATCCAGTAGGTGTCGTAAAGTTTAGTGTTGGAATATTTTAATAGGTCGAAGTAAGCTGGTAGTGTTGATTCTAACAGTCGTATGGAATTATTGGTGTAAGTTTTATCATACGGTAGATTGAATGAGTTAACACGTGCATACGTTAACCCATTAAGTATGTTTTTCGGTGAAGGAATGGTTTTATTTTTAGAAATATAATCTTTTTGATTTTTATCGAAAATGAACTTTGCCTTTTTTCGTTCTCCGATACACATATAGTTCAATCCGATTAATGAATTATTCGTGAATCGTTCTAAGTAGTTGTTTTTCGGAAGTAATTGATTTGCTTTTTCATAGTTTTTTTTAGCTTGAAAAAAGCAATACCAACTAAGTTTTGATAGTTTTTTTTGTTCCTCCTTAGATATATAATGGTATTCAGAGACCATGTCCAGGTGTCGATTACCAATAGCACGGTAAACGTTCGCTAGGTCGCATTTGAATTCGTAGGGGTATTTCTGTGAAAAATAAATAGCAGAATCATAATAGTTGAACATTTCATTTCTACTATTTGGCATGTCGAATTTAGACTGAATTGTTCCTGTTGGTCGATAATACAAACGAGCAATGGCTTGCATTTGATAGATAAACGGTATGTTCACTAAATACCAATCTTTTTTGTGTTTTTGAAGGATTTTATTTGCTTTGCTGGCATAGAAAGTGGTAGAATCTCCCCAAGTGAGGTAATGGTAATAATATGTTCTTTCAGACAAATACTGAGCTTCGTATATTGGTGATTGATTTTTGACTAGTTCAAATGCTTTTTTGCTGTATTTTAGAAAGTTGATGTAATCTAATTCAATTAAATGTGCCTTGGCGATATATCGAAATGTCGTATACTTTTCTGCTTTTGTAAGGTCTTTATTATTTAATAGATTTTCTAATAGTAGGTGAGCAAGATTGACATTCCCGGATTCTATTAATGTTTTCGCCTCGTTGAGTTTTTCCTTGACTAAGATCGTGTTAGCTGAAATTGAAGTTTGAAAAACAAGAAATAATATGAAGCTAAAACCTATATTTTTCATCAAATTGAATTTATTTCGTTTCAGATTCAATATGATTTAATAATTTTTTAACCGCAATTTTTAAATTTTCATCATTTGAATGTTTGATTTTTATCAATGATTTTCTGGCATTGATATAATCCTTCTCATTAATTTCAATTAATGCTGAAAAATAGTAAATACGGTCACTGAATATAGAGGTTGAATTTTGAATTTTTTGAAAATCTTGAATGCTTTTTGAATATTGATTTTGATAAAAATGATTTAAGCCTAAATAATAATTTAAAGTATCATTTTTAGAGTTGTTTATTAGTTGTTTTTCAATTAATTGAATTGATTTTGTGTGATTTTTTTTATTGAATTCAAATAGTATATTTTCAATATTTTTTATTGCATTTGATTGATCTGAAGACATAAAATTAGGGAGTCCAGGATCTTGATAATATTCATGTATGTTTTCAGAATTAGAAGATTGATTAATAAAATAATATCCACCAATACTTAGAAATACGATTAGAATTGCAGCATATTTTAGATAATTTCCAATCTGAAATTGTTTTTTAGGAATTAATTTCAACGTTGCCATTTCTGATTCATTGAAATAAGCTTTTATTGCCGTGCAATCTCCGTGTAATTGATCGTATAGTTCAATAAATCCAAGGATAGCCTCACTATTGTCAGGCTGGTTTTTTAAATAACTGATTCTACTTTTTAAAGTCTCAGGAGAATCGAGTAATTGAATTAACTTTTCTATTTCATTCCCCATAACACAATAATTATTAAGTTTTTCCATAGTCCAGCAAGTTTCGAACGCGAAAGAGACAATCGGTTTTTTACTGTTTTTTCTGACATCGTATGGATTTCAGCTATTTCTTGGTTTTTGTAACCTTCTAAATGTAGACGGATTAATGCTTGTTCTTTTAGTGGTAAGCGGTCAATACATGTATCTAAATGCGTTTTTTCGAAATAGAAATCGAAATTCGTATGCGTTTCTGGATGAAAGTTTTCTGTAAGTAATCGATTACGATTCTTTTCTGTTTTCAATGTTTCTAAGCATTTACATCGCACCATAACCGCTAAAAATGCTTCTATATCACGGATATTATTCCATTTTTCTTGTCGTTCGCTTAGTTGTGTGTCTATGATTTTTAGAAAAATTTCTTGAACGATATCGTGAGCTTTATCCTTGTCTTTTAGAAAGTGAATGGCAATCAATAATAATGGGCGGAACATAGGACGGTAGAGCCTTCCAAGACATTCGTTATCTCCATGTACAAAACCTTCCCAATCTTGATGCATTCTCTGTTTTTTGCTGTAGTAAAATTAGCTAAAAAAATGCTTGAAGTCTGATATGCATGATTTTATTCTAAAAAAATGCTGCTAAATATCGAGTGCGGATATATTTCATTGTTGGGCGGTACTTTTGTTGCCTAAAATTGAATAAAATCCAAATTCGGGACGTTTTTTCTTCCCGACCTACACTATAGAAAGGAGTAGTTGATGAATGTGAAGAAGATTAAACATTTTATATATCTCGTTGAGAGAAAACGTACCGGAACCCCAGTGCAAGCTTCGGAACAGTTAAATGTTTCTGAGCGTATGCTTTTCAACTACATCAACATCTTGAAAAATGAATACAATGTCCCATTGGACTACAATAAACATGCCCAAACATATTGTTTCTCAAGTGAGGGGTTGTTGGTGTGGCAATGGGTTTCGCATGAAAACGTAAACGATGAATAGTGTAAAATTAAATCAATTAATCCAGTTAATTAAAGAAGAATCTACTGGAAATTCTGAAGAGTTAGGAAAGCAATTAGGTTTAGCAAAACGGACGGTATATACTTATCTTCAGGTATTGAAAACTGAATTCAAAGCTCCTATTGATTATTCGAAAGAACGAAGAACATTTTATTTCACTGAAAAAGGAGAATTGAACCTTCATTGGCAGGATAAAAAATAAAAAGAAGGTTTTAACAATAGATTAATCCATACATATTCAATATTTTAATTCTATTTTTGTGTCATAATTTGATGATATGAAAAAACAATTAGGTGTATTAGGTTTAGCGTTGATGTTTGTTGGGTTCAATACCAACGCTCAAGTGACCATGAAAGATGGTGATGGAAAAGTGTACGGAACAATCTTGACTGGAAGTACGTATTGGATCGATCAAAATCTATCTACCTCAAAATATGCGAATGGTGATGCAATTGCCAATGTTGATGATAATACTGCGTGGTCCTTATTAACAACAGGAGCGTGGAGTTTTTATGATAAATCTTCTGGAAATGGATCTACCTATGGTAAATTATATAATTGGTATGCTGTTGATGATAGTCGCGGGGTTTGTCCAACAGGATGGAGAGTTCCAACGAATACCGATTGGAATAATCTTGGTAAGACTTTAGGTGGTGATTCACTTGCTGGAGGTAAGTTAAAGCAAACTGGAACTACATTCTGGTCTGCACCAAATACAGCTGCAACAAATCAAATTGGGTTTAATGCAATGCCAAGTGGTTACCGTGGTAATGGGGGAGCGTATGGTTCACTTACTGGAAATGCTTATTTCTGGGTACGTGAATCCTATAATGGCACCGATGCAGTTGGTAGAAACATTTTGTATAATTCGAAAGCCTTAGTGACGGAACACAACAATAAGCTGAATGGTTTTGCAATTCGTTGTGTGAAAGACTATACTGCAGGATTGAATGACCAATCACTTAATGCTTGGAATATTTCGATCAATTCTTTAAATGCAACTTTAACATTGAATCTAATCCCTGAATTAACAGAAAAGGTGGTGATTTTTGATTTGAATGGAGCGAAAGTTTTAGAATTAAATACAGAGAAAAATACATCGCTTGTTGTTTCTACAGAAGCGTTTCATCAGGGTATTTATTTGGTTCAATTGCTAAGTAAAAATGGTGAGGTGTTAGGATTCCAAAAAATAGGTATTCAGAAATAAAGAGTTATTAATTAATTGATAAATCCTGCTTTGATTCAAGGCAGGATTTTTTTTTGAACTTTTTTCGGGACGTTAGACTTGTTAAATCTACAGTATATAAAACAAGATAAATCTGTGCCGATATATTTCATTCTGCTACAGTTACTTTGTTCTTTAAAAGCGGATTCCGAAAAGCTAGAAGAGTAGGAGAATGAAAAATTAAACATAAATGGAATTAAAGAAATTACAAGAACTTTTAGAAAATGACAATCTAAATGTAGAGCAAAAAAAATTAATTCAAGATTTAATTAATATGGATCATAATTGGAGAAATGATTTAATAAATAAAATTAAAAATATATAAATAAAATGGCGTATGCCTTTCGATTTTTTTAACTTAAAAATTTTGAATATTCCTCAAAACCAAGGTTATATAACGAGGTTATTGATAGAAAAAAACAAATACATGATCTTACAATAAATGATTTAATTCATTTTCGTTAATTTTTATTTATAGAAAAACAAGTGATTCAGATTTATCAACTTACATATACGAATTGAATTATATAATATTTAGAAAGATTTTAACTTTTAAAAAATAAACATGAAAAAAATTACAATTCTTTTTTTTATCTGTTTTCATACATTAAAAATAGTTGCTCAGGTTCCACCAGTAGGATTTACAAATCCAGGTCCTAATATCGTGATGAAGGCAGTACCAGGACAAATGTTTACTATATATACAAGTTTAGATTTAAGTCCTGGAACCGCATCAAATACAAACAATACTAGTGATAGTTATACGTGTGCTTTATTAAATTATCCAAGTTTGACAACAGCTACTTTTGGAGCGTCAGTGAAAGGTGGCTTTTATTATGCGAGTAGAACAGAAACAGTACCAGGTATATATAAGTATGTTATTGAAGCTAAAAATAATAAAAGTCAAATTTCATCAAGATCTCTAAGCCAAATAGTTACTGTTATAGTAGAAAATGCTCAAATTACACCCAATGGACCTGTTGCTTTTTGTTCTGGTTCAGGAGTCATGTTGACTGCTAATGAAAGTGTTAAAAATTCAATGATAGAATATTCTACACCATATTTTTATCAATGGAAAAAAGATGGTGTTAATATATCTGGAGCAACAAATAGAACGTATTATGCTACTGAGGAAGGTAATTTTAGTGTTCAAGTTTTGAATAATGGTACTTATAGTCCAATAAGTACACCACATTATTATACTGGATTTTCAACTTCAGATCCCGTAGCTGTAAAAATGGTGTCAAAACCAGCTTCAGCAGAGATAAAAATAAATTCTTTAACAACTTTTTGTGATGGTGATAGTGCTATTTTGTTAGGAAATAAAGGATATCAATTTTATCAGTGGCAGTTAAATGGTGTTAATATTGATGGAGCAATTAATTCGTCATTCAATGCTAAAATTGCAGGAGATTATAGATTAATTATTAATCCAAATACTTCATGTTCTATTACATCTAATTCTATTTTAATCAATATATTAAATAGTCCAATAGTAAATATCACAACTTCAAGTAAAAGTAGATATTTTAAAGATAGTGTTACGTTAAATGCTAATATAGACACTAATTTAACTTATCAATGGAGTTTTAATGGTTCTAAAGTTTTACAGGCAATTTTTTCAAAAATTACAGTAAAAAAGTCGGGTGTTTATGAAATTACGGTAAAACAAAAATCAAATGGATGTTCTGCAAAAGCTAATATGTCGGTTCTTGTTTTTGATAAAAATACAGATAAACAGGTTAATTTTAGTTGGGCTAAAAATATTGGTTTAAATCAAAAAAATACTGTTTCAAATGGAGTTGTTTACGATTATTTTGGTAATTCATATATTACTGGTGTGTTTCAAGGTACGACAGATTTTGACCCTGGTGTTGGAAAATTTGAATTAACATCAGCAGGTGTTACAGATGGATATCTAGTTAAATTTGATATTAATGGTAATTTCCTTTGGGCTAACCGCTGGGGTAATTCCTTTGCTGACAAATCTAATTCAATATCAATAGACACTATTGGAAATATATATGTCACCGGTTCTTATGGAGGAACTTCAGGGCAACCTTTCATTAAAAAATTTGATTCGAATGGGAATATTGTTTGGTCTCAAGATTTTGGGAATGTTATAGGAACTCAAATTTTTACTGATAAAAATGACAATATCTATGTTTCTGGTTCACAATTTATCTCAAAATTAGATAAAACAGGTGTATTAGTATGGCAATCGATATTAAAACCTATAGATTCTAATTCATTTGTATCAATATCTTCAATATCAACTGACTCATATAATAATATTTATGTAACAGGCTATATTAACGGTATTGTGGATTTTGATCCAAGTCAAGTTGTTTATAATCTAACCTCAGTAAAAAGTACAAGTAGTAATACTGGATATAATAGTAATACTTTTTTTGCAAAATATAATCCTGATGGTAGTTTATTATTCGCTAAAGTGGTAAAAGGAACAAATGTTTTCGAAACTGGATATTCATTGTCAGTTGATCCAATGGATAATGTAATATCAACAGGAACAATTGATCAAGATATTTTTGTTACTAAATATAATCCTTTGGGAGAAATTATTTGGGATAAAAAAATTGGTGGAAAAGGTAGTGATTGTGGCACTTCAATTGATATTGATATATCTGGTGACATTTTTATCTCTGGTTTTTTCAATGGTGCAGTTGATTTTGACCCAGGTTCAAAAATATTTAATTTAGTTCAAAGTGCTAGTGCTTCAAATTTTATACTTAAGCTAGATAAATCTGGTAATTTTCTTTGGGTAAAGGCAATGGGTGGTTATATGAATCCACGAATTAAGGCTCATCCTTCGGGAGATGTATTTTTAACAGGTGATTTTATTGGAGCTAATGATTTCAATCCAAATACAGATGTGTATACTTTAACCCCCATTGGAACAAGGGATGTGTTTATTGTAAAACTTTGTGCAAGTACTGTTTTTCCTGGGGGAATTTCAGGTCAAACAACTGTTTGTCCAGGCTCTATTTATACATATAGTATAGAACCTGTTAATGGTGCGACTTCTTATACTTGGACTTTACCTACAGGTTGGTCTTCTACTTCTACAACAAATAGTATAACTACGGTTGCAGGTACTAATCCAGGAAATATAACTATTACAGCAAATAATGAATGTGGTTCGTCTAATATTCAAACCTTATCCGTTTCACTAAATATTCCTTCTAAACCAATAACT
>CANCJF010000109.1 GCA_947378245.1 Bacteroidota bacterium | reverse complement strand
GATTACCTTTTTATATTAGAGGTAAAAAACATATTAAATGGGGAAAGAATTTTACATCAGGAGTAAATGTTAGGATTGATGTTTTCCCGCAAAAAGAAAATATAAGTCGCTACCTTTTAGAAATTGGAGAAAATGTTGAAATAAATGACTATGTTCATATCGGAGTAATAGAAAAAATTCAAATAGGTAATAATGTCTTAATAGCAAGTAAAGTATTTATTAGCGATCATAATCACGGAAATTATTCTAACAATATTAATTCTTCACCATTAGTTCCTCCATCAGAAAGAGAATTAATTTCATCTCCTGTAATAATAGAGGATAATGTATGGATAGGAGAAAATGTGTCAATACTTCCTGGAGTATACATTGAAAAAGGTTCAATTATTGGAGCAAATTCAGTGGTTTCAAAAAACATCCCTCCCTATTGTATAGCAGTTGGTAATCCTGCTAAACCTATAAAAAAATACAACTTTGAAAATAGTTTATGGGAAAAAATATGAATAAAAAAGTAATTGTTGTATCCGCAATAAATATTTTTGAAGGTGGGCCTTTGTCAATTTTAATAGAATGTTTAAGTTATACAAATAATTTAAACTCAGAATATATTATATATGCTTTAGTTCATAATAAGAATACCTTCATAAATAGAGAATTTCAAAACGTTAAATTTATAGAATTTCCAAAAAGTCGAAACAATTATTTTTTTAGAATCTATTATGAATACTTCTATTTTAAAAAATTATCAAAAAAATTGAACCCATATTTATGGTTTTCATTACATGATATAACACCAAATGTTATTTCTGTAAAAAGAGCAGTTTATTGTCATAATCCTACTCCTTTTAAAAAAATTAAATTAAGCGATTTATATTTTCAACCAACAATTTTTATTTTTAATTTATTTTACAAATACTTGTATAAAATAAACATTAAAAAAAACGACTTCGTTATTGTTCAACAAAAATGGTTAAAACATGAGTTTAAAAAAATATTCGAATTAGATGATGATAACGTTTTAGTCTGTTATCCTAAGACAAATATTATACTATCTAATATAAAAACAGAAGAAGAAGAACTAAAAAAAAACATTTGCACCTTTTTTTATCCTGCTTTGGCAAGACCTTTTAAAAATTTTGAAGTTATTTGTGAAGCAACTTCTATATTAATAGAAAATGGAGTTACAAATTTTGAGATAATTTTGACTATTAATGGTCAAGAAAATAAATATTCAAAATATATTTTTAAAAAATTTAAACATATAAGGAATATAAAATTTATAGGTAAAATCAATTTTGATCAAGTGAATGAATATTATAGAAAGACTAACGCACTAATATTCCCATCAACTTTGGAAACTTGGGGTTTACCAATTAGTGAATTTAAAGCCTTTCAAAAACCAATATTGTTATCAAATCTACCTTATGCTAAAGAAACAATAGGTATCTATGAAAAATCATTGTTTTTTAATCCAGAAAACCCAAAAGAATTATCATTAAAGATGCTAGCACTAATAAACAATCAAAATGTATACGATAATACATATATTAATGATGAAAAAGTACTTATTGGATGGGAGGAATTATTTGATGAAATTTTATAATTATTAGTTGATATTAAAATATTTATGGTTCAATTCGCGGCATCAATTGTATTATATAAAAACAATTTTATAATAATTAATAAAGTAATAGAATCAATTAGTTCATCTAATCTTGACTTTTGTTTATACTTAATAGATAATTCTCCGACCAATGATTTAATAAAGTTAAAAACAGATTCTAGAATAATCTATATACACAATCCTAGTAATCCAGGATTTGGAGCAGGTCATAATATAGCATTTAGAGATTCTATAAAGAATGGAATTCGTTATCATTTTGTGATCAATCCTGATGTGTATTTCGAAAATCATGTGCTAAATGAAATGGTACATTTTATGTCATCTGACAAAACAATCGGAATGATGATGCCGAAAATTCTAAATACAGATGGCACAACCCAATACTTACCGAAATTACTTCCCACACCATTAAGTATCTTAAAACGTAAATTTAAATTCCCCAAAATATTTTATAATAAATTCATTAAAAAATATGAATTAAGAGATATCCCTACGGATATGATTTATAATGCTCCTGTATTATCCGGGTGTTTTACGCTTTTCAATACAGAAGCACTTCAAGAAATTGGGCTTTACGACGACTCATTTTTTATGTATTTCGAGGATTGGGATATTTCTAGGAGAATGCATCAAAAATATAAAACAATCTATTACCCAATGGTATCAATAACGCATGAATATGAGTCCGGGGCTAACAAAAACAAAAAACTTTTTATAATATTTATAAAGTCTGCATTCAATTTTTTTAATAAATGGGGATGGATATTTGATAATGAAAGAATTAAACTTAATAAAGAAGCCTTAAATCAATTCAAATAAATGAAAATTGCAATAACAGGAAGTACCGGATTTGTAGGCACTAATCTAATTTCTTATCTAAAAGAAAGTAATGAAATATTACCAGTTAATTTAAGAGTTTGTAATGAAATAAAATTTGATTCAGCTGTAAAAGTTGTCATTCATCTTGCGGGAAAAGCTCACGACCTTAAAAACGTCAAAGATAAAGATGAATATTATAAAATTAATCTTGATCTAACAGTAAAAGTTTTTGATACATTTTTAAATTCAACAGCAGAAACATTTATTTTTATGAGTACTGTTAAAGCAGTTGCAGACAATTGTGATGGTGTTTTAACAGAAAAACATACTCCTAATCCTCAAACTCACTATGGAAAATCAAAACTACTTGCTGAGGAATATATTTTATCAAAAAAATTACCTGAAGGAAAAAAAATATTTATCTTAAGACCTTGTATGATTCATGGTCCTGGAAATAAAGGCAATCTAAACTTGCTCTATAAATTAGTTAGAATAGGAATACCATGGCCGCTAGGAGCTTTTGAAAACAAACGATCATTTTGTAGCATTGACAATTTGAGTTATATTGTTAACTCATTAGTAGAAAAAAATAACATTCCATCTGGAATATATAATATCGCAGATGATGACGTATTGTCTACGAATGAAATTATTAAGCTTTTTTCTAAAATAAGTAAGAAGAAAACTAAAATTATTAAAATTTCTAAAAAAATAATATTTAAAATTGCTGATATAGGTGATTCTTTCAAATTACCTTTAAATAATGAAAGATTAACAAAATTAACTGAAAATTTTGTTGTCTCAAATTCAAAAATAAAAACAGTTTTAAACATAAAAACATTACCTATTTCTTCGCAAGATGGTATGATTAAAACAATTACAAATTTTAAAGAGAATAAATAGATGATCAGATTTTTTGATATAATTTTTTCATTAGTTGGTATAGTAATCCTTTGTCCTATTTTCGTTATTTTATTAATAGCAGGATATTTTGATACTAGGTCTCCAATTTTTTGTCAAGAACGGATGGGTAAAAATAAAAAACCGTTTAATTTATTCAAATTTAGATCTATGAATATTAATGCTAAATCAGTTGCAACACATTTAGCAAGTCATTCTGATGTTACAAACTATGGAAAATTTATTCGAAAAACAAAATTAGACGAAATACCTCAGTTATTTAATGTATTGGTTGGAGATATGAGCTTTGTTGGTCCTCGCCCAAATTTGTTCAATCAAGATGAGTTAATTGAAAAACGAGAAAAATTAGGAGTTTATATGGTTAAACCTGGTATAACAGGACTATCACAAATAAATAAAATAGATATGTCAGACCCAAAAAGACTTGCTCATTCAGATGAGAAAATGATTCAGAATTTATCTGTTTTAACTTATTTAATCTATCTTTTCAAAACTATTTCAGGTAACGGATTTGGAGATCGAATAAATAATAAATAAAATCTTAAAATAAATTAACCTAAAAAGCGGGATTCTCTCATGAATTTCCCGCTTTTCAATTCGTTAAATAAAATCTAATAGCATTAATAAATAATCAAATCTACTTAGCGTAATTAACAGAACGTTTCTCTCTAATCACAGTAACTTTAACTTGACCCGGGTAAGTCATTTCTGTTTGAATACGTTGAGATATTGTAAAAGACAATTCATCAGATTTTAAATCGGTTACTTTTTCAGCTTCAACCAATACACGTAACTCACGACCTGCCTGTATAGCATAGGCACTTGTTACACCATCATAAGACAATGCCAAGCTTTCTAATTCTTTAATACGTTTGATATATGACTCTACGATTTCTCTACGAGCACCAGGACGAGCACCTGATACAGCATCACACACTTGTACAATTGGCGCGATCAACGTCGTCATTTCTACTTCATCATGGTGAGCTCCAATCGCATTACATACATCTGGTTTTTCTCCATACTTCTCAGCCAATTTCATACCTAAAATTGCGTGTGGTAATTCTGGCTCTTCATCTGGAACTTTACCTATATCGTGTAATAATCCGGCTCTTTTAGCAACTTTCACATTTAATCCTAATTCTGCCGCCATGATAGCACACATGTTAGCAACCTCACGTGAGTGTTGTAATAAATTCTGACCATAAGAAGAACGATACTTCATACGACCAACCATACGCGTTAATTCAGGGTGTAATCCATGTATTCCTAAATCAATACATGTTCTTTTTCCTGTTTCTGCAATCTCTTCTTCTAACGATTTTTTTGTTTTAGCGACAACCTCTTCAATTCTTGCAGGATGAATACGTCCATCAGAAACCAATTGGTGTAAAGATAAACGAGCTATTTCACGACGAACTGGGTCAAAACAAGAAAGAATGATAGCTTCTGGTGTATCATCTACTACGATTTCTACTCCTGTTGCAGCTTCTAAAGCACGAATATTACGACCTTCACGACCAATAATTCTACCTTTTACCTCGTCAGATTCAATATTAAATACAGAAACTGCATTTTCAACCGCTTGTTCTGTAGCTACACGCTGGATTGTTTGAATAACAATTTTCTTCGCTTCTTTATTTGCATTTAATTTTGCTTCTTCAGTGATGTCTTTGATGTGAACCATCGCAGCGGTACGTGCTTCATCCACCAACGCTTCCATCATGTGCGCTTTTGCTTCTTCCACAGTCATTCCACTGATGCGAGAAAGTTCAGCAACACGTTTTTGCTGCGTTTTCTCTAGCTCTTGATTTTTCACCTCAACAGCAGTTAATTTAGTGTCTAACTCCGCTTTTAACTTCTCAATTTCCTTTTCAGATCGTGCTAACTCCTCTGTTTTCTGAGAAACTACTTTCTCTTTTGCTTTAAAACGATCTTCATTTGATTGCATTTTACGCTCACGATCTTTAATTACTTCTTCGTGCTCTTCTTTTAATTTTAAGAAACGTTCTTTCGCTTGAAGAATTTTATCTTTTTTCAAAGCTTCACCATCATGCTCCGCGTCAGCTAAAATTTTAGCCGTTCTCTTTTTTAATACTATATTTTGAATTACAAAGGCAACTGCTCCACCTGTAATCAATCCAATCAAACTCCCTAATAAAATATCCTCTACACTCATTTTTTAAATAATAAACCAACTTATTTTTTGGCGATTAATACTATAATTTGTTTAGATCCTCTAGTAACATTTCTAATGAAAGTTCTACATTATCTAATTCATTTTGTTGATTTGTCTGTACTGGCGCATTGGCACCTTTAGTTGCTAATTGTAAAGCAGTCATAGCCAATAAATCTTGCATATCTTTAACTGCATAATTTTCTTGCAATAATTTGATTGCACGATTAATATCTTCAGCAGCCTTCAAGATTTTTTCGTCCTCACCTTCATTTACGGTTAATGGATACGTTCTACCTGCAAGCGTTATTTTTAAAGATAATTTACTCATGACTACTTTTTTAATTGACTAATACACGAATCTATCTCTTTTACTAAATCATTAATTAAATCATCATGATTAACTTCTGAAACAACTAAAGATGATTGTGCTTCTAATATCAAAATTCTCTCTTCCAATTGTTTTTTAAGCTCAAGATTTTCAAGATGTAAGGCATCAATAAAATCTTGTTTAGAAACGATAACTGTTGATAATTCTGATTGTTTATTTTTTATAGCCGCTAATTCATTTTCTAACAATGCATTATTCTCTTTCTCTTGCTTTAATTCGTTCTTTGCGTGATAAAATTTATCGCGAATTTCTCCTATTATTTGCGCTATACGATCAGACATGTAAACCAACTTTATTTTACAAAAATAATATTGTATTCTTAATTATTTAACCATTTAAATAAATACTTCTCAACAATACTTTCTTTGTGAAGGATTTCAGGAGATTTATCATCTATAAAAAGCAAAAAGAGGTTAAACATAATTGCTTAACCTCTCTCAAATTAAATTTTCTATAATTTAGCAAGACAGACAAGATAAATTGTTAGGAGTTTATTAGGTAACTGACTAACAATTTTTAAAGTCGAACAAAGATAAATTGAAGAAATTTTGATTTTAAGCTTGTGTAGTTGGAGTGCCAAAATTCATTGGAGGTGTCCCAGGAATATCTTCCTCACTAATAACTCCCATTGCATGCTCATACTTCTGTACGTTTTCAATCAATGCTCTCATCAATCTTTTTACATTATTAGGTGTCATTATTATTCTAGATTTTACCTGTGCTTTTGGCATTCCAGGTAACATTTGTACAAAATCACACACAAATTCAGCATTAGAATGTGTAATGATAGCTAAGTTGGAGTAAATTCCAGCAGCAGTTTCTTCACTTAACTCAATGGTAATTTGATTTTCTGTATTTTCCATACTTTATTGAAATAAAAAAAGGGCTTACTTTCATAAGCCCTTTTAATAGGTTTGTATATTAATTTTCTTGTAATTCCTCTAATGCTTCTTTAGAAGAAACAATCATTTTTTGGAATTTACGAGTACCTGTACCTGCAGGAATTAAGTGACCAACAATTACGTTTTCTTTCAAACCTAATAAATGATCTTCTTTCCCTGAAATTGCAGCCTCATTCAATACTTTCGTTGTCTCTTGGAAAGATGCAGCTGAAATGAATGATTGAGTTTGTAAAGATGCTCTAGTAATACCTTGTAACAATGGTGTTGATGTCGCTGGAACTGCTTCTCTTGCTTCAGCAATTTTCTTATCAGCACGTTTCAATTGAGAATTCTCATCACGTAATTTACGAGAAGAAATAATTTGTCCTGAACGTAACTCTTCTGAATCACCAGCATCTGTTACAACCATCATACCATATAACGCATCGTTTTCTTCCATGAAGTCAGCCTTGTGTACTGATTGTCCTTCTAAGAATTTAGTGTCTCCACCATCAACGATTTCTACTTTAAGCATCATCTGACGAACAATAACCTCAAAGTGTTTGTCATTAATTTTCACCCCTTGTAAACGGTATACCTCTTGAATTTCATTAACAATGTACTCTTGTACTTTTGTAGGTCCTTCAATATTTAGTATATCGTTTGGTGTAATAGCACCATCAGACAATGGTTGACCAGCACGTACGAAATCATTTTCTTGTACTAAGATATGTTTAGAAAGTGGAACTAAATAACGACGCTCTTCTCCTGTTTTAGAAGTAATAACGATTTCTCTATTTCCACGTTTGATTTTACCGAATGCAGCAATACCATCAATTTCAGAAACAACAGCAGGATTTGAAGGATTTCTAGCCTCAAATAGCTCAGTTACACGTGGTAAACCTCCTGTGATATCACCTGTTTTCCCAGAAACACGTGGAATTTTTACTAAGGTAACTCCCGCTTCAACTTTATCACCTTCATTTACAGAAACGTGAGCATCAACTGGTAGACTATATTCTCTTAATACCTCTTTTGTTTTTGGGTCGATAATGTGAATAGCAGGGTTTTTCTTCTTATCACGAGATTCGATGATCACGATTTCAGTAAATCCTGTTTGCTCATCGACTTCTTCACGGTAAGTGATTCCTTCAATTACATTATCATAAACAACTTTACCTGAAACTTCAGAAACGATTACAGCATTGTAAGGGTCCCATTTACAGATAACGTCTCCTTTTTTGATCTTTTTATTGTTTTCAATCAACAATTCAGAACCATAAGGAACATTCGTTGACATTAATACAATTCCAGTATTATCATCTGTGATTTTTAATTCAGCAGAACGACCAACTACAATTTTCTTAACACCATCTGCAGTTTTCAAGTCAATAGTACGTAACTCATCAATTTCTAATGATCCAGTAGCTTTTGCTTTCATATCCGAGATATCCGTAGAGTTAGAAGCAGTACCCCCAACGTGGAATGTACGTAATGTTAACTGAGTACCAGGCTCACCAATTGACTGAGCAGCTACTACACCAACAGTATCACCTTCTTGTGCTAAACGGTGTGTTGATAAACTAATACCATAACATTTAGAACAAACTCCTCTTCGCATTTCACACGTAAGAACAGAACGAATTTCAACTTCTTCAATACCAGCAGCAGAAATAGCCTCACCAGCATTTTGAGTAATTAAATCTCCTGAACGAACAATAAGCTCAGTTGTTTCAGGATTAAAAATATCATGAACGGAAGTTCTACCAACAATACGATCTAATAAAGGCTCAACAACTTCATCATTTTTCTTTAATGCAGTCGCAACTAATCCTCTTAATGTACCACAATCATTTTGATTTATGATAACATCTTGAGATACGTCTACTAAACGACGAGTTAAGTAACCAGCATCGGCAGTTTTTAGTGCGGTATCCGCAAGACCTTTACGTGCACCGTGCGTAGAAATAAAGTACTCAAGAATTGATAATCCTTCTTTAAAGTTAGATAAAATCGGGTTCTCAATAATTTCTTGTGCAGAAGCCCCAGATTTTTGAGGTTTCGCCATTAATCCCCTCATACCTGACAACTGACGAATTTGTTCTCTTGATCCACGAGCTCCAGAGTCAAACATCATATAGATAGAATTGAATCCTTGGTTATCATTTTTCAATTGATCCATCAACGTTTCCGTTAATCGAGAGTTTGTATGTGTCCAAATATCAATAATTTGATTATAACGCTCATTATTCGTGATAAGACCCATGTTATAGTTACTCATAACTTCTAACACATCCGTTTCAGCTTTTCCAACTAAAACAGCTTTTTCACTAGGAATGATAATATCATCTAAGTTGAAAGATAATCCACCTTTGAATGCCATGTGGTAACCTAATTCTTTGATATCATCCAAGAATTGAGCAGTACGAGCTGTACCAGAAACTTTTAATACGTTACCGATAATATCTCTTAATGCTTTTTTAGTTAATACGTCATTTACGAAACCAACTTCTCTAGGAACGTGTTGATTAAATAAAGTACGACCACAAGTAGTATCAATCATCATTAAAGTTGGAACACCGTTTTCATCTAAATCGTATGTTTTCACTTTAATAGGTGCATGTAATTCTAATTTCCCCTCATTATTTGCAATGATAACTTCTTCTGGAGAATAGAAAATTCCACCTTCACCAATTACCTTACGTTCTGGTGTAGAAACACGTGCTTTTGTAATGTAATACAAACCTAACACCATGTCCTGAGATGGTACTGCAATCGGTGCTCCATTCGCAGGATTCAAGATATTGTGAGAAGCAAGCATTAACAATTGAGCCTCCAAAATTGCAGCGTTACCTAATGGTAAGTGAACCGCCATCTGGTCACCATCGAAATCGGCGTTGAATGCCGTAGTAACTAATGGGTGAAGACGTATTGCTTTTCCTTCAATTAATTTAGGTTGGAAGGCTTGGATACCCAAACGGTGCAAAGTAGGAGCACGGTTTAATAATACTGGGTGACCTTTTAATATACTTTCTAAGATATCCCAAACTACAGGATCTTTTTTGTCAACGATTTTCTTCGCAGATTTAACTGTTTTTACGATACCACGCTCAATCATCTTACGAATAA
>CANCJF010000108.1 GCA_947378245.1 Bacteroidota bacterium | reverse complement strand
CCTATTATTTGAATGTAACAATTTTGTATATCCCAATGAAATTGAAGTATTTCGAACATTATCATCACTTAATCCATTTGGATAAGCAATAATTGATATAGATTTACTTGTAATTTCTTCTAAGATACGTTTAGATAAGGACAACTCATTTTCTAACGTTGTTTGATCAATAGTTGGTAAGATTGGGTGTGTATGGCTATGAGAGCCAAATTCAATCAACGTGGATTTTGAAAGTGTTTCTATATCTTGGGAAGTTAATACCTTCGTATAATCCACTTCGAGCATTCCTGTATAGTCAGAAAAACGTTCAACAAAAATTCTACGATCCACTACACTTAACCTCGAAAGTATTTGAGTAAATGTAACTTCTACGTCATATGGTTTAGCCCTATCAATCACAATGGATTCAGACATAAACTCTTCATCAAAGTACTCACCCTCAAATTTTGTTTTATTGAGTATGTCATAAATTCGCATGAAATCTTGAGGCTTAGCTGTTTGTAAAATCTCTGTATCAATATTTAACGAAATTTTAATCTTATGTTTTTGAATAAAATCAATGACATTATGTTTGATATCATATAAACCATCATCAAAAGTGATAATTGCTGCTGGTTTGCTTCTTTTGGTTTTGAAATATTCTTCAATTTCGTTGACATGTATAATTGAATAATGCTTTTTCAAAAACAAACATGTTTTGTAAAACACATTTGTAGGTACAGCTGGATAAAACAATAATGAATCATCATTCACTTGATGGTAAATAACAATAAGTAACGTTTTTTTATTCGATCGAAACGTAAAATAATCAAAAGTTAACTTTCTTAATATAAAAAAAAACAAGTGTAATTTATGCATACAATGGGTAGATGTAGTTTATCATCAAATTTATTAATATATCTACTCAAAGTAAATTATTAATAATGATTTCAGCAATTCTCTCTCCCGTTTTTCCATCCCAAAATAAAGGTATATGAAAGCTTTTTTGAATATCAGAATCAAGAAATGAAGAGATAATTGAAATAATATCTTCATATTCAGAAATAAGTATGTTCGAACCTAAAGTCAATGTTATTGGTCTTTCAGTGGTAGTTCTAAGTGTAAAACAAGGTACTTTAAAAAAAGTTGTTTCTTCTTGTACACCACCTGAGTCTGTCAAAACAAAAAAAGCATTTTTCTCTAATTTAACAAAAGAAAAATAATCCAACGGATCCAATAATAAGATATTATTGTTTTTATCAAGACTATTTCCTAACATTTTTTTAGTCCTAGGATGAACAGGAAAAACAAGAGCTATCTTTTTTGATAATTCTTTTAAAGATGCTACTATTTGATTTAAATTTTTTTCATCATCGACATTTATTGGACGATGAAGAGTGACTAAAGCATATTTTTCAGGTAAATTAAATGAAAATTCTATACTATTAATAAGATTAATATTTTTCACAATACTATCAATCATAACATTTCCAACCATATAAATAACTTCTGAAGACTTGCCTTCATTCTTTAAATTTTTGTCCGCATCCTCTGAAGGAGTGAAATAATAATCAGACATACAATCCGTCAATATTCGATTGGTTTCTTCAGGCATTAACGAGTCAAAAGATCGAAGACCTGCTTCAATGTGTGCAACCTTATACCCTAATTTATTTGCAGTTATTGCACCAAAAGCTGTAGCATTTACATCTCCATACACACAAATTAAATCAAAGATTTTATTTTGAAAGAAATTATCTAAAGCACTAATTCCTTTAGATAATTGATGTAAAGAACTACCCCCTGAAATACCTAAATTATAATTTGGGATAGGAATACCTAATTGTTCAAAAAAAACATCCGACATATTGACATCATGATGTTGACCTGAGTGTAAGATTTCCTGAACAACAGTATCATATTTAGACAAAGCATGATAAACAGGTGCCAACTTCATAAAGTTTGGTCTAGCTCCTACTATATGAAGAATTTTGTACATATTAAAATAAATATTTGCATCAGAAATTGAAATAAAACATAAACTTAAAAAATCTTTCTGTATAGTAGTTGATATATTAAAAACAAAATTTCCAAAATTAGTAATCTGAAATAAAATTATCTAAACAAATTATTAAAATATATAGAAATGAAAAAACCTTATTTAATTCCCAAGTGATAACTAAATTTTAATAAATTTAAGAATAAAAGGGTAAAGGGATTTAATTATGATTAACTATTTACTGAAATCATTTTAATATAAACAATTAAATATCTGCTATTTCAAAAAATTAATGGTTTTACAATTATTATTTATGAACAAATAAAAAACACTGTAAAAATAAGTCAGCTAAACAAGTTTAAAAATTCTTTATGCTCTTGTTAAAAATCACACAAAAATATCCTTAGAATATTATATTTGTAAAAAAATAAATGGAATCTACATACAGTATAGGAGTTATCGGTGCAAATGGTTTTATAGGCCAACATTTGGTTACTCAACTGACTCATTTAAAATCATTTTCAAAACTTATACTTTTTGGAACTAAGGATAAATTTGTTCAAGAAGAAAAACTTAATTCTGAACACATTTCATTTGAATATATTCAGATAAACTTAAAAAATAAGGCTTCTTATCAAAACAAATTAAAAAAAATAGACATACTTTATTATCTCGCTTCGGAAAGTATTCCCGCGAATACTTGGAAATCACCTGCCTCCGAAATCAATACCAATTTAATCCCTTTTGTCGAGTTTTTAGAAGAAGTAAGTACATCAGGAGTTAAAAAAATTGTGTTTAGTTCGAGTGCTGGCACAATTTATGGCCCTTCTTTAAAAAAAATCACCGAAACATCCGATAAAAAACCATTTAACCCACATGGAATTACCAAACTTTCCATGGAGTATTTTTTAGAATACAATCGTGTAAAAAATGGTACTCCCTACGAAATTTACAGATTATCAAATGTATATGGTCCAGGACAAGATACTACTAAAGGATTAGGATTAATCAATACATTACTTGAAAATATCATTCAACAAAAACCTGTTTCAATATTTGGAGAAGGAGAAAATATAAGAAATTATATACATGTGAAGGATGTAAGTAAGATATTAGTCCACGTTTTAAAAAACCCAATTGAAGTATCTGATATTTTCAATTTAGCCTCTAATGACACACTCTCAATTAAACAAATAATTCGTTTAATTGAAAAAACATTAAACCTAAAAATTGAAATAAAACATTTACCGAACCGATCAAGTGATAATCCTGCTATTAGACTTTCAAATCAAAAATTAATATCAACATTTCCATCTATCATTTTCACCCCAATTAAGCAAGGAATACTAGATACATATAATAGTTTAATTTAAAGCTGTATATACATCCAAAAATTGATTTGCTACTTTCAACTCATCAAAAAAAGTAATCGCTCGATTTGCTACCTCTCTCCTATCGAAAGAATATTGATTCTTTTTGGCTTTCATTAATATTTCCATAAGACCTTCACTACTAATTTCATTTGCAGTCCATCCCAACTGATTATCTTCAAGAAATGATTTGTGATCACCAACATTAAATGCTAATGACGGAGTTCCACAACATAATGATTCAATCATAGCATAAGAGAAATTTTCTTCGCGAGATGGCAATATGTAATAATCTGAAGCTGCATACACAATTGGCATTGTAATTTCATCCATAATCCTCCCTAAAAACACAACATTCTCTCTATCGAACCTTTGATTTGGTCTACCCATAACCAAAAACTGTACATCTTGAAATTCTTCATGTTCAATGATTGATTCTAATAAATCAAAGCCCTTACGATAATTCGCAATATTCTCTGAAGCAAATAAAAAAACCTTTCTATCAGATGAAAGATTTAACATGTTTTTTGCTTCCGTAGGATCCAGATATCGATATCTGGATGGATTGACAGGATAATGAATTTTTTGTATTAAACCCTTCCCGAAAATACTGGAATTTAGAACTTTTTCTCTTACCCAATTTGATCCAGTTATCACTGAAAAATTTGATAAACGAGTATAACTTTCCTTCTTAATTTTTAAATATTCTGAATCTAATTGACCATATTCAGTAATATTTCTAATTGAATCACCTTCATAATGAAAAGCTCCTAGTATATAATTTTCGTCATGCATGGAAAATACAACCGGTTTTGTATTCTTTATAAAAAAGGAGGGTAAATCAAGAAACCCTGCCGCCCAATGCAAGTGTATGATATCTGCATTTTTATATGCTTCTGTCGTTGTGATGTCATAATCCGAATAAGGAGATGAAAAAACTTCAAATTTTTTCAACGTATCTTGTTCAATTTGTAGCTTAAAGGCATGCTTTTCAAACAGAATATTTTTAATTCTACATTCTTCATTTGAAAATGAATGAAAAAATCGTTCAACTAAATAATTTCTCAACGTTAATGCTGGCTTTTCAGGCACCTGTAACTGATTATTTTGTATGCCATCATAATTAATCCCATAAGGACCTGAATAATTCACTTTATTCAAAAATAAAATAGTTGAAACTACTCCAATTTTTAATAATGATTCATGAATTCTTATGGTAGCTGTTGCTGCACCTCCAGTATCGTTGGTCGAAATGTGTAAAATTTTCATTTAAAAAAATTTTTGTCTAAAAAGATAAAATTTGTCTCTTCGAGATAAATGAGTATAAAAGCGATTATTCATTGTTTGTTCTACATACAAAATCAATTGTTGTAGTATCTTGGTAGATTTATAAAAATATTTACGTCTGATTTTGACCGGATGATTATATATTAAAGAATCATAAGGATTACTCTCCCAATCTCCACAATGCTCCCCAGAACCATCAAAACCAATATTTCGAGTCATACTAATCAATGGATGCAGAGAAGTTCCTCCTTTTAAAAACACAGAAGCGTACCAAAAAATCGCCCAGGTATTAATTTCTCCTGAGAGATTTTGATATAATTGAATTTTATAAGTCGGTAAACTATTTTGAATCGTAAACTCATCCCAAGATTTTCGAGATTCAATTTCTTCAATTTGTTTTGCTGCATTTTTCTCAAAACACGACCATGCATCTCTCCATGTTGCCCAACCCCAACAAGAACAAGGGTTAAAAAAATAGGTTTCTTGTTTAGTTCCCTTATAAAAGGGTAAACTATAACCACTAACATGCATTACCTTTTTAGAATTCCTATACGTAACTAAAGCATCATTCATATATTTAAGAAAATATTCAGACACTACAATATCATCTTCTAATATAATGACACTTTCATATTTCTTTAAAGTGTCTGTTACTCCCTCTATAATCGATTTAGCTAACCCTTTATTTTTATTACTTTGATTGATAATAACGCGAGAAAATCTAGTCTCTTTTTCAATAATTTCAGTTAATCTAGCTTTATTTTTTTTTTCGGTTTCAGAAGCATCATTTTTTAAGCCATCCGAAAAAATAATTAAATCACTAGTTTTTGCTTCTTTATTTCGTGCTAGAGCCTCCAAAACCTTAGAAGTATGGTCTGGACGATTATAAACAAATAATAGAATTGGCGCTAAAGAAATCACAAATTATATTTATTAATAATACTATCTACTACTAGTTCATTAAAATGCTCGTAATCCTTTTTAAAAAAGGATGAATATTTTTTTGACCTTACTAATTCATCAATAAAATTATAAGGAGGGGAAAATCCTTTTTTAGTTGGTTGAAGAATATAATCTGGCAATTCATTTTTTAACACTTCTTTTAAAAACCATTTAGGTGAATTCACCATATACTTCTGTTCAAATTGCAATTGATTAACATATGAAATCAAATTATAATCTGCAAAAGGAGCTCTAACTTCAATAGAGTTACCCATTGCTAATTTATCTGCTTGCAAATAACAATTATTTGTTAACCAACTAGTTGATAAATGCGAATAAACCTTATCAACTCCGTTGAGATTAGAAACATATTGAGTTTTTATATCTATTGGAATTTGACTTATTCCATTAAAAAAATCGCCAAATTTTTCCTCATTAAACCCTTTATAAGTAGTAAATTGATTTTTAAAATCTGACAATGATATAGAATCAATAATCTTTTTCGATTTAAGTAAATATCTCGTTAATAAATACAAAACATTTATATTCTTTTGACCAAAAAAAGACTTCACATTATCAAAACTCATTATCTTTTCTCCGAATTGATTGTGACCTGAATAACCATAAAAAATTTCATCCGAACCAATACCGCTTAATAATACTTTGAACCCTAATTCTGATGCCTTTTTAAAAATCCCCCATTGTGCAAATGCAGCAGGATCAGCAATTGGTTCATCAACCACATTAATATACTCTTCAAAATAATTAAAGTAATCCTCCTGACTTAATTCAATTTCATTCCAAATTAATCCTTTTTCTTTTGCAAATCTTCTGGCAATTTTTCGTTCATCAACAGTTGTATAATCCCCTTTATACCCAACACATATCGCATGAACTTCGTTCTTATGATGCATAGCTAAAGAAGATACTGCTGAAGAATCTATGCCGCCGCTTAACATAATTGCAAAAGGAACTTCAGCATCCAATCTTTGTTTTACAGCGTTTGATAACAAACTATAGGTATTTTGAAAGATATCTTTAGTTAAATCAATTTTTAAATTAACATTCGGTAATGAGACATATTGATAAGATATTTCTTCAAAAAGATCATCTTTACAACGAATATAATGCCCAGGTTTAACCTTTTTAATTTCATTAAATAAAGTGGAATCCATTGAGGTTGGATAAGAAAATTCTAAAACAGATCTTACATATTCTTTATCAATGCTTGAACTTTTTAGAAAAACTGAATTAATTGCTTTCATTTCTGAGCTAATTACCAATCCTCTCTGATTTTTAGCATAATAAATCGGTTTTTTACCTGATCTATCACGCGCAAAAATAATTTCTTTATTAACACTATCCCACAAAACAAATGCGAACATTCCTGAAATATGGTCAAACAACTTTAAACCATATTCCTCATAAAGATGTATTATTACCTCACAATCACTCGTTGAATTAAAAACATGTCCTAATTCAGTTAATTTATTTCTTAACTCTCTATGATTATAAATTTCTCCATTACAGATTAAATGAATAGAATCTAATTCATTAGAAAGCGGTTGTTGACCATTATCTATTCCAATAATAGAAAGTCGATTATGTCCAAAAACTACTTCTGAAAACTCCTTAACGACCTGAGAATCGGGACCACGATAAATCATTTGTTGATTCATCTCATTTATTAATTCGATGTCTTTATCTGTGATTCCTCGATAATTATAAATTGCATTAATACCACACATACCTTAAAATATTAACCCAGATCTTTCTTTTGAAGGAATATTTTGTTTGTACCAAACTTCATCTTTAACAAAATCATTCCATTCATTATACGAGTTTAGGTATTCTTTCTCAGGAATATATTTATCCCGAAAAAAAGTAGGCGAATATGTGTACCCGTTATACCCACCTTTTTCTAAATCATTTAACACTCTTTTTGTGATTGTAATAGGATTATGATGTTTAAGAACATAATCCCTAGAAACAGATGCTAAATGTTCTCTTCTTTGGAAATCGTTAATAATTAATTCTAATTCATGTGTTAAATTTGATGGATTTACATCAATAATAGGATTGTTGATTGGTATATGTTTTTCATAATGGGGACTCATATTAGACATAACTACCTTACCACTTGCAAGCAACTCTCTTTCTTGTTTGCCACCACCTGAACAAAGTAATTGTCCAATTAAAATATCACATTCAGAATATTTAGTCTTTATATTTTCATATGAAATAGCTTTATTCTGATTTGAATATGAAACGGAATTTCCCGATGATTCAAAATCAAAATCTACATGATTTTTTAACTTATTAATAGAATCTAAAATATACTTAGTCCCTTTAAAAGATGAAGATGAAGGATAATGAATAATTTTAGGCTTTTTACGTTGAAATGAATTAAACTTAAAGTGATTTAAATTTATTAATTGATTATTAACACCATATTCCCTCAAAGCTAATTGACTTTGGTTAGGAACAGAATAAATTAAATCAGCATATTTTTCAGTTTTTCTTAAAAAAGCTAACTTCTTATTTAAAGCCGATTTTGAATATTCATAATCATCATACTCTATCGGAATCATTTCAAGACTTTTATACTCTTGTTTCATTGCTGGCTCCCACCTAATTTCATCACCCACAAATTGAACAATCAATTTTTTTCCAGCATTTTTTATTATTTCAAAATCTTCATAATTATCTAAAATACTTTCCCACACAAAAAAAAACACATCGTATTCCTTTACTAATTTATTTAAAAGTCTTCTACGCTTATTTCCATGTAATTTATTAGATACTTTATTATATATTTCATCAAAATGAGGAGTTTTAAATTTGAATTTACTGAAATAGTGATCTGATATTAGGTAATCAAAACTACCATTTACTAAATGGGTGTGATTCCCGTAGCTTCCTATGGAAGCCATACAACTATTTTTTTCAAAACCATATTTCCAATCATTTAACTGAGAAGCAATATTATATGTACCTAAAAAAATCTTCATTTAATTTAAATTATATTAAAATAAAACCTTTGTTAATAGCAACCTCACATTCATATTCAGTAATTAATAACAGCCCAGAATTACAATTTACAATAAAATCTCCATTAAAAAAAACTTCTAAAACCTCTCCTTGTGTTTTATTCATATAAAATATTCTAGTATCAAAAGGTTGAACTTTCCAAATTAATATTTTAAAATTGTTGACAAAACTAAATGCTCCAGGATAAGGTTTAGTTATGCCTCTAACAAAATTATATATTTCAAAAACTGTATTTTGCCAATTTATTTTACCATCATCTGGAGTCCTTTTTGAATAGTAAGAAGGATCTCCTTCTTGTGTATAACTAGTATATTCATTTTTCAACAATTTAGGAATATGATTGATTAAGACTTTTTTAGTTACAATTACGTTTTTATAATATAAAGTTTTACAAGTATCCCAAGCATTAATATCAAACATTTCAAAGTGAAAAACATCTCCATCATCAACACCAGGCTTAATGATAAAATAATGCATTATAAATCTTTGTTTGCCTTCAATTAATGACCAATTAATTGGTGATCTACCTCTTCCTTTGGGTAAAAATTCAGAACTACCATGAACACCTATTGCCCCAATACGTATAGAATTTAAGATTTCAATTGGAAAAAGTCTTTGCCATCCTCCTTGAACTAACAAATCAAATTTATTAGAGCAAAAAAAATTATAGTCTGAAACACTTTTTAAACTGTATTTTTCAGCATAATAAATTGGTATATTATATTTATTCGCTAATTCACTAAAATCAAAATAACCCGATACATTTAATTCTTTTGCTTTATCTTCTGTAATAGTAACAAAATATTCAAATTTAAAACCATATTCTATCAGTTCTCTTATCAAATCGTAACCACTTTCTGAACAACCACACATTACAATTTTGTAATTCTTATTTTTCATTACCAATCAATATTTAGTCTTTTATTTTTATTTAAAAAATTATCATAATTAGTTAAAGCACTGAATGAGATAAATTTCATTGTATTTTCAATTCTCTGTTTAGGAGAAGTTACATCCTTTGACCACCACTCAGGGTGAGTTAATACTTGAATTGATGAATCAATATTTTTATCTAAAAATTCATTTATAGTGTTTTCTCGCCAATATCCATTAGAATCAGAACAATATTTAAAATTGTTTATTATTTCTATCGAATAAGTATTTACTAAACCACAATATTTGTAACTATTAAACTTTATAATATTTAATGTAGGATTATGAAATGAAAATGCCGAAATTTTTATATCGAATACTTTTTCAACTATTTTTTTTTCAATTTCTAAAAATTTACACAAATCATTTTCGCCTTTAATATCATAATACTGACAATCAAAATGTATCCCAATTTGATGCCCGTTTCTTATTATTTTATTAATAATTATTTTATTGCTATAATCTAAAAAATTATAAAAATCACTATGTAAATAAATAAAATAAGTTGATTTAACACCGTGCTTTTTTTCGATTTCACTTAACACCAATGCATTTTCCATTGAATAATCTACATCATGTC
>CANCJF010000107.1 GCA_947378245.1 Bacteroidota bacterium | reverse complement strand
TAAGTCATTACTATAGTTATCTTAATAGCAGATTGCTAAATACACCTCAATGAATTAAATTGTAACTAATTTAGCATTTTATTTTTTAATTGTAGAAAATATTATTGTCTTTCAAAAAAAATGAATAAAGTAGAATTAATAACTTGTCCGATTTGTTCATCTGATGAAAATTCTTTATTATATTCCGTTAAAACTTGGAAAATAGTTGGGTGTAATTTGTGTCAGTTTGTTTATGTAAATCCACGATTAACAAAGAATGAATTAAGAAATCTTTACGAGAGTGAGTATTTTCATAATACCGATTACGGATATGAGAATTATGAAGATAATAATCAGTTAAAGAAAAAAAACTTTTCAAAATGGATTCAGGACGCGCAATCCTGGATGACTAAAGTAGAAGGTAAAAGAGCGTTGGATATTGGATGTGCTGCAGGATACTCATTAGATATTTATCAAGAAATAGGTTATGAGGTTTCGGGTATAGAATTGGATAAGAATATGTTAAGTCAATTAAATGATGCTTCTTATACAATATATGATAAGCCTATTTTAGAGAACGATTACCCTCATAAATTTGATGTTGTAAGTTTGTTTGATGTCGTAGAGCATTTGACTGATTTAGATGTTCATTTTGAAAAGTTTGCAACAATTATTGAGACGAATGGAGTTTTAATAATTGTGACACCAAATTATAATGCTTTACAACGAAAATTGAAAGGGAATAAGTGGTTTCAATTTAAGCCTATGGAACATATAAATTATTTCACGGTTGAATCTTTGACTCAATTAGCAGAAAAACATGGTTTTAAAAGGGTTAAATCTTTAAATTCCGGGCAATATGTTGATGCTGATTTCATTCAAGATCGTTTAAAAAAATACAATCAAAAATCTATTTTATTACTTTTTAGCCCACTTTTAAAATTGATTAAATTACTTAAAATCAATTTATATTTGGATGCATCGAGTATCTATTGTGTATTTGTTAAAAAGTAAGCGACAAAATAGCTATTTTTGAGCGAAATAGTTCATGTGCATGCTTTTTACAGTTATTACGATCAATTTAAATAATAAGTCTGGATTAGAGAAGACATTTCGAAGTATTCAAAATCAAAAAAATCAAGACTTTGAATATATTGTAGTTGATGGATTGTCAACAGATGGAAGTATTGAATTAATTCAACAGTCGACTTTTATTTCTACGTCTATTATTGAATCTGATCACGGGGTATACGATGCTATGAATAAAGGATTGAATTTAGCACAAGGCGAGTATTGTATTTTTTTAAATTCTGGTGATTGTTTCATTGATGCATCTGTATTGATAGAAGTAGCTAAATCTTTTGCATCAAAATCAGATTTATATTATGGTTGTTTGTTATGGGAAGATGAATCGTTACCTCGTTGGAATCCCAAACGCGATTTTAAACTAAGAGATATATTAAAGCATAGTCCAACCCCTCATCAGGCTACATTTTATAAAACCAGTGCCTTAAAAGAAATTGGAGGTTATAAAACCGAATTTAAAATTATCAGTGATTGGGGGGCGTTGATTGATTTTATTCGAGCAAAGAAACAAATTGAAAAAATAAATATTGATATATCTATTTGTGAATTGGCAGGTATAAGTAATGTTAACGAAGCTAGTATACTAAGCGAACGTAAGCACTTTTTGTTAAAATATCATTTCAGTCAATTTTTCATGTTTTTAATTGCACCATTGTTTTTGCGATTAAAAAAAATACTACGTGTTAATTGATTATGAAAAAGTTATTATTTATTACCCATGATACTTCCTTGTCTGGCGCACCTAAATCCGTACTGTTGTATTTGGAATGGTTGAAGAAAAATAAAAATCATGAAATTGATGTTGTTTCTCTACGAACTGTCGAAGGTTTGTTAGATCGTTTTAAAGCAGCATCGAATCATTTTTATGATGCATCGAATTTATCAAAAACTCCCAATTATAGTCTGAAGAATCGTATAAAACATCATTTATTTGGAGTAAACTATATTTCTGAATATGATGTTTTTCTGAATAATTTGGTTTCGAAGCAATACGATTTGGTATTTGCAAATACAATTATAGCAATTCCTTTGGCTCTTGCAATTAAAAATACCTCAAAAAAAATTCAATTAGCCGTATATATTCATGAATTAGAAACTGTGATTCGTGAATTTAATCCAGAAATTGAAAATGAATTAAATGAATTTGATTGTATTATTTCCGCTTCCAATCTGGTGAAATCTAATTTGATTGAAAAATTTAATATTCACCCCGATAAAATATCAGTTGTCTATGAAACAACAGAGGTAAGCGTTCAAATTCAAACAACTGAAACAAAAAGTGAATCAGCACCATTCAATGTTGTAATGGTAGGTGGAGCTTATTGGAGAAAGGGAGATGATTTGTTTATATTAATCGCTTCAATCGTTTTAAAAAAGTTGCAATTATCTTTAGTTCATTTTTATTGGATAGGTGCAATGTCAGACGAAAGAAGTAGGGTGAATCTTGCAGATATTAAAAAACTTGGCATTACTGAAAATGTTCATTTTGTTGGTGAGGTAAATGACCCTAGCATTTTGTTAAATGATATGGATTTATTTCTGTTAACATCTAGGGAGGATCCGTTTCCATTATCTGTTTTAGAAGCGGGTATGATGGGATTGCCTATTTTGTGTTTTGACCAAGGAACAGGTATTAAGGAAATCATCAATGAAACGAATGGTAGGGTCGTATCATATTTGAATATCCAAGAGATGGCGGATAGTATTTGTTTTTATTTTTCTGAAAGACAATTTATTAGGGATAATAAGGGTCAGGTTGCAAAATCATTTATTGAATATACTTCGGAGATAAATTCACCTAAGCTTGATGAAATAGTGAGTAAATGCTTAAAAAAATAGTATTTTAGCGAAATGACACCTTTAGTTAGTATATGTATACCTACGTATAATCAAACCAAATATTTGATTAATACCCTAGATTCTGTAATTAGTCAAAATTTTAAGGATTTTGAAATCATTGTTTCTGATGATAGTACAACAGATAATGTTAGACAATTAGTTTTAAACTATCAAGCAAAAGGAATTAAAATTAATTATTATCACAATAATCCAAGTTTGGGCTCCCCTAAAAATTGGAATTCAGCCGTAAATAAAGCTTTAGGAAAATATATAAAAATCATGCATCATGATGAATGGTTTGAATCACCTGAAAGTTTAGGGAAATTAGTAGCTGTTATTGAGAATAATCCTTCATCTGTTGTTTTCTCAGCAGGTTACTCAATTTATAAAGGTTACAAAAGAGATTTTATTCCGAAGCTAGAATATATTGAATTGATTAATCAAGAACCGATAGATTTAATCATAAATAATTACATTGGGTGTCCATCCGCTATAATTTATCCTAGAGATTGCGCAGTTTCGTTTGATGAAAATTATATTTGGCTAGTAGATGTAGATTTTTACATACAATTATTGGAAAAAAAATACAAATTTGTTTATTTGACAGAATGTTTATATACATCTATGATTGATGATCACAATATTACAAATAAATGTTTAGATAATTTTGAATTGCAATTGGATGAATATAGTAGACTATATATAAAATACGTAAGTAAAAAGTCATTGTTAATTCGTTTGAAATACATGAAAAGAATTCAAACAATACTTAAAAGATTAAAATCAATCAATCTATTGCAATTGGCTTTAGAGATAAATAAAAGAAAGTTATGATAATAAGTGATGAAATTTATTTAAAAGAAGAAATTGAAATTAAAAAAGAACTTTTAGACTTTTTTAAAGTAGATAATTCACTTACTATTTTTGATATAGGTACCTGCGACGGTTTAGATGCAATTAAATATAAGCGATTGTTTCCAAAATCGATATTGTTTGCATTTGAACCGTTACCAGCAAATTTTATTTTGTTACAAAAAAATATTGAAAAATATAATTGCAATATCACTCCTGTAAATATTGCTTTAAGTAATGCTATTGGGAAGGCTGAGTTTCATGTTTCTTCTGGTAGACCACAAGATATATCTTCGGATGTAGATTGGGATTTTGGGAATAAATCTAGTTCTTTATTACCTCCAAACAAGGCTTCAGAAGTTTTGCCTTGGTTAGAATTTCAAGAAAAAATTGAGGTAGAAACTTCCACATTGGATAAATTTTGTGGGGTGAGCTCAATTAATACTATTGATTTTATTCATATGGATGTTCAAGGTGCAGAAATGCTTGTTTTAGAAGGCGCATCTGACATGCTATCCAACATTAAAATGATTTGGATGGAGGTTGAAAATGTTGAATTATATAAAAATCAACCCTTAAAATCGGATGTAGAGCTTTTTTTAGGAAAAAATGGATTTACAAAGATAAAAGATACTGTAAACCATATTGCTGGAGATCAATTATGGGTGAATTTAAATTATTTCCCCAAAAAGAAGTTGACACATACAATTTGGAAAATATACGCTAAAATCTTTTCAAAATAGTTAGGAATGATAGTGGTTAAACTACAAGGAGGGCTTGGAAATCAAATGTTTCAATACGCTTGTGCTAAAATGTTAGCAACTAAGTATGGAGTTCCACTTAATCTTGATTTAGAATTTTTACTTGATCGCACCCCTAGAGAGAATTTTGTATTTAGAAATTATGATTTAGATATTTTCACGGTAAGACCGTCTATCATTTCGGAAGAGGACAAGAACAAATTATTACAAAAACCATCAAATTTTATCCAGCGTCTTACAAAAATTAAATACAACACATTTGTTGAGAAACAATTCAATTTTGACGAAGCTGTTATGACTATTGGTCCAAATACCTATTTGGATGGCTACTTTCAGAGTGAAAAGTACTTTGTTCACATCAAAGATGAAATTAAAAAAGAGTTTACATTTAAGCAGGAATTTTCCGAGCTTGAAAATAGTCTTTACAATGAGATTAAGTCAAAAAATGCAATTTGTGTAAATTTTCGAAGAGCTGACTATATTAATTTACAAGCTTCTGCTGATATGCATGGAGTAGTTGAAATGGATTTTTATCGTAATTCGATTCAACAACTAGCATCTAAGGTTGATAATCCTACTTTTTATGTTTTTTCTGACGATATTTCTTGGTGTCAGCAAAATTTTTCGATTGATTACCCATGTACATTCGTGGATTATCGTTTCAAAGGAGAAAAGTTTGCTTCCTATTTTCAACTCATGATAGCCTGCAAACATTTTATTATTCCTAATAGTACATTTGCTTGGTGGGCTGCTTGGTTATCTGAAACAACTGAAACAATAGTTATCACACCAAGAAAATGGTTTGCAAATCAAGCAATGCAGGCGCAAGCAACAGATATTATTCCTGAAAGATGGATCAAAATGTAGTAACGCCAGTATTGACTGTTTTGATGCCTGTGTATAATGCTTCAGTATTTTTACAGGATGCAATACAAAGTGTATTAAATCAGACATTTATTGAATATGAGTTTATCATAATAAATGATGGCTCTTCCGATGATTCGGAAATGATTATTCAACGTTTTCAAGATGGACGTATTCGATATGTTAAGAATGAGGTTAATTTGAAATTAATTAAAACTCTTAATTTGGGTCTTTCTCTTGCCAAAGGTAAGTATGTTGCGCGTATCGATGCAGATGACATTTGTTTACCCAATCGTTTTGAAAAACAAATAGCCTTTTTAGAAAATCATCCAGAAATTGGAGTGTTAGGTAGTTATGCTTCAATAATAGATGAGTATAATCAACAAATAGGTGAATGTATTTATCCGACTGAACACGATGGTATTGCATTAGATTTAGTGCGTTATAATCCGATGATTCATCCTTCTGTCATGTTACGATCATCCATTTTAAAAGAAGAATCATTATTTTTCGATGAACGCTTTGTACATGCAGAAGATTATGAATTATGGACACGTTTAATCTCCAAAACTAAGTTTGCTAATTTACCAGAGAAATTATTGTTGTACAGGAAACATAGTTCCCAAATCAGCTCGGTGCATACCAGTGAACAATTAATTTTAAATAAGCAGATTTCAATAAATTATTTAAAACAGATTGGATGGAAGAATATGGATGCTATAACTTGGTATTTTTCATTAATTGAAAACAATAACTATACATTTGAGGATGGATTAATGTTTTATCAATTTATATATAATGAAAATAGAAATCAAAAACTCTTTTCTTCCAAAATTTTTGAAAATCAATTGAAAAATAGGTTTTTAAATTATTGTTTGGGTCACAAAACTATGACCCTTAAAAATTATAAGTTAGTTAGAAAGATGATGGAAATATTTTTCATTGAGCTAACAAATAAACAAAAGATATCCTTAATTCTTAAGCTCGTTAGAAATTAACGTGCCAATCCCAATTACGGGTATCTTCCGCAATTTTTCGAATCGCTAAGCAATAGGTGTTTACGCCAAGTTCATAATCTGAATGAATTAATTCTTCTTTCAAAATATTATTTGCGTTTGAAAACAATTTCTTAAATAATTTGATTTTTGAAGAATCTGCTTCAGGTTTATTAGAAGGATAGTGTCTGTAGATTTCGTAATTAGGAAATTGAGAAATAAAACGTAACAATTTTCGTATTCCAGGAAATGCAGCGTCATCAAATACAATTACCCCATTGATTTCTAATAATTTATCTAAATAGAAAAAATCAACTAACAACCAATCAAATTGTTTTGTAGAATCGATGTATGCAAAATCAAATTTTCTATTTTGAGCAAGCAGTTGGGGTAGGGTTATGTAGCAAAATTCCTCATGAAATTCTACTTGGTCTCTTAAGTTTGCTTGTTCTAATAAATCTAAACCATAACCATGCCAACCATTATTTTCGAATTTATCAATCGTAAGATGTTTCCCGCCGTTTTTAACAACTTCTTCAGTAATTGCCAATGCAGACATCCCGAATGCCAAACCTATTTCAATAGAGCTTTTAAATTTATTATCTCTTATGATTTGTTGTAAAAACTCACATTGTTTTTTGGAAGTTTCAGAATTTACTTCAACAACTTCTCCAGTTTTAGTTGTGAATTTTCTTGTCTCAAAAATGGATGTTAGAATAGGATGCATAGTCATTAATTTTCATCAAAAGTAATTAACAATAATAGAATTTTTACTTTTTGGTGATTTTAATATTAAAGTTTTTATTTTTTTGAATTATTTGAGTGTTTTTTTGATTGAATGCAAATTCAATTAAAACATTTTACTTTAATATTAAAGTGGAGATTATGTTTATTTAATAATTCTTTTTTAAATTAATTATAATAACTTTATCCTGTTAAATTAAGCTATTTTTTACAAATTATGAATTACATTTTTAAGCAAATAGATACTTGTTCTTTTTGTCATTCCAAAGAATTTAAAATTCTTGGTAAACGATTAAATGGTGCCCAAGGATTTTATCCAGAACGTAAAATTGGCATAACTACAACAATTGTTAAATGTAAACATTGTGATTTAATTTATTCAAATCCAATGCCGATTCCTGTAAATATTAATGATCATTATGGTGTCCCTCCAGAATCTTATTGGAATTATGATACTTTTCATGTAGAAGAAAATTATATGCAAGGGTTAATTACTCAAATGAATTCTATTCAACCAATAAAATTAGGTTCTAAGGTTTTAGATATAGGAGCTGGTGTTGGTAAGTCTATGGTTGCTTTTGAACGCGCAGGATATGATGTTTATGGAATTGAACCTTCAGAATCATTTTATGACAGAGCAATTAATCATATGAAGGTTTCTAAGGAAAAACTTCAAATGTCTATGGTTGAAAACTGTGAATTTGAAGAAAATAGTTTTGATGTTATTTTACTGACAGCCGTATTAGAACACGTGTATGAACCGGCAATAGTTATTGAGAAAATTATGCAGTGGCTGAAACCTGGGGGGTTAGTTTTTATTGAGGTTCCTAGCTCAAATTGGTTAATAAATAAATGGATTAATATTATGTATAAATTTAGATTTCGAAATTATGTTGGAAATTTAAGTCCAATGCATGAGCCTTATCATTTGTATGAGTTCTCAGAAAAGAGTTTTGAACAGCATGCTATTAAACACAACTATGAGATTGTTCGAACTGATTATTATTTATGTCAAACGTTTCTTCCTAAATTATTAGACCCTTTGGTTAAATGGTATATGAAAAAAATGAATAGCGGAATGGAGTTAGCAATTTGGTTAAGAAAAAAATAGGCTACTATTTGTTTTAAGAATTTCGCGATATTATTATGATTTGGAAAGAGGGGCAGTTTCAATTTTTTGGGGTTTTAGATGCTTTTGCGATATTATTTTGGATAGTCTTGATTTACTCACGTGTTTCAAGTCAACAAACTAAAAATAGTAATCAATCTCATTATAAATACTATACGCGTGCTTTTTTATTTAAAATAATTTCAGCGTTGTTTTTTTCAGTTATATATATACGCATTTACGATGGCGGAGATTCAACAGCTTATTGGGATACTGCCCAAAAGTTAACACAGCTTTTTTTTGAATCACCAGCTAAATATTTTGACGAATTATTTATTCAGGGGCCAACTAGAGAACGCTATGTGAATTTTGATTATAGTACCATTGGTTTGCCTCCAAATTGGATTTATAAAGAAGATGCTGCTTATTTTGTTTCTAAATTATTTTCCATCCTTGGATTTGTGACTTTTAGGAGTTACTTCGCTATGACAATTATTTGTGCCTATATTTCATTTAAAGCTTCTTGGAAGATTTTTGAATTATCTTTAAGATATGAGATTGGATCAATTCGGAATATAGTTATTGGCACATTATTTCTTCCGTCCACTGCTTTTTGGTGTACAGGAATATCTAAAGATATGATCGTATATGTAAGTGTTTATTATATTTTATCTTCTGTTTTTACTATATTAAATAAAGATTCGACGCAACAAGTTAATTATTTTGAAATTTTAAAGATTGTAATAGCTTCCTGGATGTTAATTCATATACGTGATTTTATGCTTATAGCTGTTGTTGGTCCAATTGTTTATGTGTTAGGTTTAAGATGGTCAAATAAACAAACTAGCAGTTTTACAAAGCAATTTATAAGAGTGTTATTATTAATTTTTATTGTACTTTCTTTGTTATTGTTTCTTCAGTCTGAGAATGCGTTGCAATTTAGTCAAGAGGCACAGCTTGTCCAATCGGATTTGAAAAATAATAAAACTTACGGGGATAATCGATACGATTTAGGAGTGTCCGATTTTACACCTGTAGGAATGCTTAAAGCCTTGCCAATTTCAGTTTATACAGCCTTTTACAGGCCATATATTTGGGAATCAAAGAGTGTATTTATTTTGATTAGTGCTTTTGAGACCTTTGTGTTTTTAATTTTAACTATCTTACTGATAATTCGTTTAAAGTTTGTTTCCTTGTTTGCTCAAATTTTTAAAAAAGAGTTGTTAATTTTTTATTTATTTTTTTCTGTCATTTTAGGTTTCTTTGCTGGTTATACTTCTGGACTTTTTGGGGTATTGGTTCGATTCAAGGCTCCTTTATTACCTTTTTTGTTTATGATATTAACGATTAATCCTTCCAAAGAGGAAATAAAATACGATACTTAATACTTATTAATAAGCATAATCTTGCTGTGCTTTTATATTTTTTATATGGATATGAATAAAAAGAGAGAATTTGATGATTTTGATGGTTTTGCTGCTGAATATAGATCCATTCATAATAAAACGTTAAAGGTTAGTGGTGCTACAAGTGATTATTTTTCTGAACATAAAATTCAGATTATTCATGAAAACGAGACGGCAGGTGTTCCAACTTGTTTAGATTTCGGTTGCGGTGATGGTCAAAGTAGTGTGTTTTTTACAAAATATTTTCCATTGGGAAAGTATTATGGTATTGATGTTTCAAAAGAAAGTATTTCAGTTGCGAAAGATCGAGGGATAGAACATGCAATTTTTAAAGATTTTGATGGATTGATTTTGCCATTCGAATCTGAAACATTTGATATTATTTATGCTTCTTGTGTTTTTCATCATATTGATTTTAAACATCATTTAGGTTTACTTGCAGAAATTAAACGTGTTTTAAAACGAGGTGGGAGATTTTATATCTTTGAGCATAATCCGTTTAACCCAATTACTAGACGAATTGTAAATACATGTCCATTTGATGCGGATGCAGTATTACTTTATCCTAAATACACTAAAAATGAGCTTGTAAAAGCTGGATTTTCAAAAGTTAATC
>CANCJF010000106.1 GCA_947378245.1 Bacteroidota bacterium | reverse complement strand
CAAAAGGTACTTCTAGTTTGGTATCATTACAATCTTGGAATGTAGCTGTAATCGGTGATTGATGTCCGTAAACACGAAGAGCAATTTCTAAATTTTCACTTCCAACTAAACTATCAACAGCTTGTGCTAATAATTCTTTTGCTGCTTCTATACGAGTTTGATTATCACTCCAAGTTGCATTCATACTGTTTGAGGCATCCAAAATAAATAGGATACGAGTTAGTTTTTCTTGTCCAAAAGAAACAAGAGAACACGTCAAAGAAAGTATGAATAGTAACTTTTTCAATTAATAATCTCCTAGGGTTTCTTCTAATTGAGCTAAAGCTGAAGCTAATTGTTCTGCATTCGGTGCAGAACCATGCCATTTATGTGTCCCTTCCATAAAATCAACACCTTTACCCATTTCAGTTTTCATAATAATTACGGATGGTTTACCTTGACCGGCACCAGCTTTCACTTTTACAAGAGTTTGCTTGATTTCATCGATATTGTGACCGTCCATTTCGTAAACAATCCAACCAAATGCTGCGAATTTAGCTCCTAGATTTCCAAGGGACATTACATCATCAACATCACCATCGATTTGTCTACCATTATAATCGATTGTTGCGATTAATTTATCAATTTTCTTAGCCGCTGCATAGATTGCTGCTTCCCAAATTTGACCTTCTTGTAATTCACCATCACCATGTAAGGTGAATATAAAAGAATCATCGCCATTTAATTTTTTAGTCTCTGCTGCTCCGATAGCATTGGATAAACCTTGTCCTAATGAACCAGAAGCAATACGAATTCCAGGTAGTTTTTTATCGGTACTTGGGTGACCTTGAAGTTTAGAACCTAAACGACGGAAAGTCCCTAAATCACTAACTGGAAAATAACCAGCTCGTGCTAAAACACTATACCAAACAGGAGAAATATGACCATTTGATAAGAAAAATAAATCCTCTCCTTTACCATCCATAGAGAAAGGGGAATGAGTATGTTTGAGAGAATCAAAATATAATACGGTTAAGAAGTCAGCGCAACCTAAAGAACCACCTGGATGACCAGAGCTTACTTGTGCTACCATTCTTACGATGTCTCTACGAACTTGAGACGCTATATTTTGTAATTCCTTTGTTTCCATCTAAAAAAATATTTATACAAATTTAAGTCTAAAAACAAGAAAAAGGGATTAATTAATGATTTTATATTCAGAATTAATTAACAATTTTTCTTCTTAATTTTTAGTTATTTTCTTTTCGAAAATTGTATTGTCATTTTCAATGATTAACAAATAATTTCCAGCAGGTTGATGATGAATATCGAGTTGAGTTTCTTTTGAAAATGATTTATCGAAGACTATTTTACCATCCATTGAAAGTAATTTTAAAGTTGCAATCGTAGGATTCTTTAATTCGATATTGATGAAATTTTGACTAGGATTTGGATAGATTAAAACATTTTCATGAATCGTATCAATTTGATTTGTGAATTGTTCCACGCGATTCACGATAAAGTTTTTAGGGTCTATTTCAATTATTTCTTTTAGCCCAATTTCAGCTGGAAAACTTATTTTTTGAGGATTTACTTCGATATTTACTCGAATTAAGGTATCAGATTTAGCTGTTCTACTAAAAAGTATATCTATGGGGTTGGTAAAAAGAGGAGTATTTGAAGGGGAAGAACCTTTTTGAGAAACTAAGAGTTCACTCGAATTGTCAGATTTTCGTGAAATTTTAGTGGAATATGTCGGGTAACCTTGACCATAATACCATTGATTAAAAAATGCTGTCAAATTAATCCCCGTCGTTTTTTCTATACTTTTTTTAAAATCGGAGACTTTTGCTGTGCGAAACGCAAATTCTGTTTGAAAGTTTTGTAATGCTTGAAAGAAAACAAGGTCATTATTTATAATATACCTCAACGTATGAATAATTGCAGCTCCTTTGTCATAAACCAATTTCCTAGAGAAAATGTTTTTTTCATTTAAACTATCCTTCACCCAAGTACTACCTTCATTGATAGAGAGTACAGAGGCGTGTATATTATTTAATTTAATTTTTTCATTACTCGGATAAAACTTAGCTAGCATTAAATATTCAGAATAGGTTGCAAACCCTTCATTTAACCAAATGTCCGACCACGAGCCACACGTCACATGATCTCCCCACCATTGATGAGCTAATTCATGAGCTACTAATTCATTGTCAAAATAACCAAGTGTAGTCATGGTTTGATGTTCCATACCTCCGTTAATTGGCGCCATACAATGTCCATATTTTTCACCATAAAAAGGGTAGAGCGTATAGATCTCAGAGTAATATTCTATGAATTTTGCAGTATTATCAATTAAATCTTTAGCACTTTTTAAAGCATTTGGATATACATAGTTTTGAATCAATATGGAATCTGAATTTTTTGGATGTGCATAAATTGAATAATCCGTGTAATTAGCGACACTCATTGAAATCAGATAATAATCTATTGGTTTTTTGTGTTTCCATTCAAAACATCTTACGTTATTTGGCAGAGGAGTTATTTTTTGTAAAACACCATTTGACCCAGCCATACAACTATCAGGAACCGTAATTTTAACAGTTACGCTGTCTATTTTGTCGGATAAAGATTGTTTGCATGGAAACCATTCATACGCAGAAAAAGGTTCGCTTAATGTCCAACTAACATTTTTATTCCAAGCGGTTACTGTTTTTTGCGTGTAGCCAGCTCCACTTAGTGGATTTGTTGATTTATCAGGTGATTTCCCTGTGTAATTGGTTGTAATCGTAAATTTTTCTCCTTTTTTAAGATTTACTTTACAATGAACTCCAGTATTTCTCCATGAATAGTTGGCTTTCTCTTGATTAATCAATACAAAGTTTATCGTATAGGATGGGAATAGCTCGAAAACAATCGTATCTACATCTTGAGTTGCAATTGCTGTCATTTTAACACTACCTGAAAGGTTGGTATTCATGTTATTTGCTGTCAAATCTAGTTCGTAATAAATTACGTCATACTTTTCTGTTTCTTGAATGTAATTTAGGGGAAGAGTATTTGATTTTAATTTATGATTGGATGTTTTGGATGTATTGCAACTATATAGATTGTCTTGTGCATGCACTTGTATAAATGATAAGATAAAAAGTAGTAGTAGTGTTTCAATAGTATTTCTATTTCGTAACCAATTTTGAATTACTGTATATTTAAGTTTAACGTCTTTAAATCGCGTAATTTCGGTAATTGAAATGTATTCTTCTGTTTTTCCTTGATGTATTGAAATTTGATTTCCTTGAACGTTTACTATTTTACTTTTAGCCATTTTGTAATGTGTGGATTGATTTCGCTAATTAAATATACAAAAAAAGGCTCACTCTATGAGCAAGCCTTTCAAAAATGTATGTATCGATTACTTCGCTAATGATCCTGCTGGACCATGGTTGATTAATTCGATGTAAAACACCAGAGATTGGTATGGTTGAATATCGTATTTTTTTGTTTGTGGATTAAACATACCTTGTTCACCGTACGCTAAATGAAAAGGAACATACAATTTATAAGTTCCTCCTTTTTTCATCATTGGAATTCCTTCTTGCCATCCTTGAATTACATTTGCTAAACCAAATGGTGTCAAAGGTTGTTTGTAAATTTTCACCATATCAAATGAACTTTGAAGTGTGTCACCAAGAGCGTTCATTAAGATGTAATGAGCTAATACGTCTCCACCTTTCACAGGAGATGTACCATTTCCTTCTTTAATTGTTTGAACAACGATTCCAGAAGGAAGGACTTTTGCATTTTTGATTTTCTTAGCTTCTTCAAGCATTTTTTCACCATTCAGTTTATAGATATCGAACATGAAATTTTGAATCATCATGCTTTGTTCGTCTCTTTTAATTATGGTGTCAATTTTATGAAGACCATCAGTATATCCTTTGATGACTAATTTTAGATCAATTTTATCTAAGGCTTTATTTTTTGTCCAACTAGAATTAAAGATAACTCCTGATAATTTACCGATGCACTCAGATCCTTCTATTGCATGCGCTGCATCAAATGAGCGACCAGAATTTCCGAATAACTTCTTAATAGTGGATTCACATCCTTTATCGAAAGCTTCCTTATTTTTCAATCCTTGCTCAAAACCAATGACCATTTTTTCCAAATTATATTTTGCAAAATTTGGGTCGCCAGATTCAGTAATTGCACGTGCATGATCAGCACCCAAAGCATAAGAAATACGATCTTTAAAGGTAGTTAATTTCACTATCTCTTTGTCTTCAGATGAAGCACAAGCAAACAAGATTAATCCTAATGCTGTTAACAGAAAATATTTTTTCATCTATTTAACAGATATTAATTCAACGTCAAAAATTAACGCCATTAATGGTTCGATTGGTCCACCTGGGTGTGGGTGAGCGCCATACGCTAAATCTTGAGGAATATATAAACGGTATTTAGCACCTTCTTTCATTAATTGCAATGCTTCTGTCCATCCCTTAATTACTTGATTTACACCAAAAGTAGCAGGAGTACCTCTTTCAATTGAACTATCAAATACATTTCCGTTAATTAAAGTACCGTGATAATGAACTTCTACGACGTCAGTAGCGCTTGGAGTTTTACCTGATCCTTCTACAATCACCTCATATTGCAAACCAGAAGGAGTTGAAGTTACTGTAGTTTTAGTAGCGTTTTCAGCTAAAAACGCGTCACCTTCTTCTTTGTTGTTCGCGAATTGTTTTTCGCTTAATTCTTTCAAATAGTTTTGAATAATATCTTGCGCTTCGTTAGGCGTAAATTTTGGTGTTTTATTTTCAAATACATCTTGAATTGCACTTGATAAAACTGTTGGATCTAGCTTATCCAAATTTTGTTCTTTTAAACTTGATGCTACGCTTAAACCGATAGCATAACTTACAGCATTTAAATCTTGAGTCATATGATAATTTTTAGAAATCAAATTTACGGATAAGTTTTTGAAAATGGGAGGGCTACTGTAAACAAATGCATGTTTTAGTAGTGTTTATACTATTGTAGGTCAGTAAATTATTTACGTTCATCTTTTTTGAATATTTTTTTTATTAACATTTTGTAACTATTTATTAACACCTGCCGTAATAGATAACAAAACCGAGAAATAATTTAAAAATATAGAATATGATTAATAATGCAATTACAATCGCTGAGCATAAATTAAAAATGCATTTTGAAAATGGTGAGAATACTTCATTGAGTATCTTGGAAGTAGCAGAATTAATGGATTTAATCACATTTGGTCATACGACTACTAAACCTTTGAATCAATCGATTTTCTTCAGTTTTTCTCAAAACTAGTTGTAACTTTTATAAATTAATTTTTCTTCGTTCAACTGCAAAATTAATCACAGCACTACCGTTTGGTCTTCGAAAGCAATGCTTTCTCTCCTCATTTACTGTAGTAAACTGCGGAAATATTTTTTTGTTTGCCTCGAAAAATCAGATTTTTAAAAGTTAAAGAATTAAGAAGATTAATTTTCAATTAATACAACGAAGAGGCTTGTTCGAAAGAATGGGCCTTTTTTAGTTCATGATAACTCCTGAGGCTACTAATTCATCTTCTAAGTAAAAAGCAGCGAACTGACCAGGAGTAATCCCTTTCATCAATTCATCAAACAATACGTAATATCCAGATTCTTTTTTGACTAACTGACCTTTTTGTAGGGCTTGACGGTAACGTATTTTAAGTAACACTTCACGTGGTTGATTGAGTTCAAGGGTGAAATTAGGGGTTACGTAATGAAAGTCTTCTTTTTTAATAAATAACGCACGGCGATTTAATGCTAAGTGATTTTCTGTTTGACCACTAAATACTAGGTTATTGACAACGTCTAATTGAACTACAAAGGAAGGTTCAGGTCGACCGCCAATTTGCAACCCTTTTCGTTGTCCGATGGTATAAAAATGTGCACCTTGATGTTCTGCAACCACAATTCCGTCGGTTTCTTTGAATTCAAAGGGTACAACTAATTCTTCGATGTGCTCGAAAGTTGGTTCGATAGTGTGATAAGCAAGTAGGGAAGGTGAATTATTAGGTATTTCGATTACTTTTCCTTTTTTAGCTTCTAATTGTTGTTGAAGAAACACAGGTAGACTAATTTTTCCAACAAAACATAGCCCTTGTGAATCCTTTTTATCAGCTGTAATAAGATCTTGTTCTTTTGCTATTTCGCGTACTTTTGATTTTTCCAATTCTCCAATTGGGAATAACGCTTTTGAAAGTTGTTCTTGATTGAGTTGGCACAAAAAGTAGGATTGGTCTTTATTGTTATCTTTTCCTGTTAATAAACCAAAAGTTCCATTTTCATGTTCAATTTTACGACAGTAATGTCCAGTTGCAACATAACCAGCTCCTAGTTTTTGAGCAGCTTTTAGGAATACATCAAACTTTATTTCACGGTTACATAGCACATCAGGATTTGGTGTGCGTCCAGCTTGATATTCGGAAAACATATAATCGACAATTTTGTCTTTGTATTCAACGCTTAAATCAATGATTTGAAATGGTATGTTTAATTGATTCGCAATTAATAAAGCATCATTTGCATCATCTATCCAAGGGCATTCATCGGAAAGCGTTACGCTTTCGTCGTGCCAGTTTCGCATAAACATTCCGATAACTTCGTAGCCTTGTTCTTTTAAAAGGTACGCACTTACACTTGAATCTACACCTCCGGAGAGTCCTACAACAACACGTTTCATTTGATTTAATTAGAAGATAAATGTAAGAATATTCCTTAACATCTTTTATGAATCCCAATGAAATATTATTTTGTACATTCGTTTTATGAAGTATTTATTCGTTTGTATTTTATTGATTTTTACTCTACCTATTTTCTCTCAAGAAAATTGCACAAAGGTTTATGTGAAAGGGACGGTGAGAGATACATTGCAGTACCAACCTTTTTATAATTTAATGATTGTTAACAAGACTACTGGTCGTGGGGTGTTTGGTCAACCAGACGGAACTTTTCAGGTGTATGCAAATCAACATGACACCATTTCTGTTTCCGTAAAAACATATGGGATCTATCGTTTTTTGGTTGTTGGTGATTCAAATTGTCAGATGAAGTTGGATAAGATATTGATTGGAAGGGAGAAAACACTTCAAGCAGTAGTTATAAAACCTTTGAAATCCGTACAACAAATTAAAGAGGAGCGTGCTCATTTAGCATTGAAAGAAACCCATACAGTAACTGGAGTTAATGTTCTTCAAAGTCCGATAACAGCCTTGTATGAACGTTTTTCTAAAAAAGCACAACAACGTGAAAAAATAGAAGGTTTAATTCACATAGATAAACAGCGTAAAATTTTAAAAGAACTACTACGTATATATGTTGCTTATGAAGTTATTGATTTAAAAGATGATGAATTTGATGATTTTATCAATTTCTTAAATATAAATGAGGATTTCTTAAAAACATCTTCCGATTTAGAATTGATTGATTTTATTAAAGGTAAGTTCGATCATTTTCCGAGAAAATCGAATCCTGAGTATCAAAATTTAAGAAATAATTAGCTTAATGAGTGCTGAATTGCATTGATTCCATGAATAATTGTTGCTAACAAAACTTTTAGCATTCGTAGCAAGTTGTTTATAGAGTAGTTCGTCGCTTATTAATCGTTCAAACTGTTCTATAAATTCTTCCGGTGAATTTGCGATTAATATTTCTTGTTCTGAGGTTGCTTGCAAGGCTTTGTTCGCTAAAGTAGTTGTAATACAAGGGATTCCCATAGCCATTGCCTCTAGTAATTTATTTTGCAATCCCGTACCAATAAACATTGGCGCAATAAACACTTTACTTTTTTCGTAACAAATTCTCATATCAGGTACCCACCCAGAAACATTAAATGATTTTGAATTAAGTTTTTGTAGTGTACGAGGGGGGTTGATTCCCGCTATTAAACAATTCACATCTATTGATAATTTTGGGAGGATACTGTCATAAATAAACTGAGCAGCCTCTACATTCGGTGGGTAGCCCATGTTTCCTGTAAAAAGTATATCTATCGTTTTTGATACATTACTAGAAGAATGAAAATATTTGTCAACTCCATTTTTTACTATGACTATTTGGTTGAATTTAGGGTGGTAAATAAAAGACCTATCTTGTTCTGAAATAATACAGTGATGTTCAAAGTATTCAAAAATTTGACGTTCATAATTTACTAAACGTTGATGTTCTTGTTGAAAGATCCATTTTAAAACTCCCTTTTTTGGCAGCATTCTTCGTTCGACACCTTTTGAAAAGGCATCCATATAATCTAGTGTTTTTGAACATTCATGATAATTTTTTACATATTCACTGGTTCGTATTAATTGAGAATATATATAGTTAGGATGTATTTCTTTGAGTAGTTTATTTATTTTTCGCTGAATTGAATATTGATAAAAATAGGATACTTGAAATGGTTTATCAGTAAAAATATTAAACAACAAACGTAAATAAATCTTCCATTTTTTTAATTGAAAAACATGAATTTCTTTACAATAACTCTTAAGTTCGTCTATTTGTGTTTTTTTTACTTGTACATCACTTGTACAAACTAAATAGACATCAAATTTCTCTGATAAAATTCGAATTTGATGATAAGCACGCAACTTATCACCTTTATCTAAAGGAAAGGGGAATCTAGAAAGACAGGTAACTAATTTTGGTTTACATTCCATCTAACAACGCTTTCAATTTAGTTGATATAACGTCAAAGCTAAATTCGTTTTGTATCGTTTGCATGGCATTTTTTTGATATTGTTCAATACTGTTTGGATTATTAAAAATATGACAGATTTGATCAATAAATTCTTGTTTTGCGTCGGCTAATAAAACAGAGCTAATTGGGATGCCTTGCATTGCAATTGTAGAAGCGACCACTGGAACACCTATAGATAGTGCTTCAATAATTTTTATACGAACACCGGATCCTGAAAAGATAGGAGCAACTAAAATACCATGTTTTTCCATAAAGTCGATGGAAGAATCTACCTTTCCATGGATTTTTATATTTTTAGAAGCGAATGTATTAATTTCTAAAGGCATGAAAGAGCCTGCTAAATGCAATTCAATATCAGGATAAATCTTCGTCAATTCAGGTAATACTTGATTCACTAAAAATAGCGCAGCATCGTGATTAGGTTTCCAATTATAGGCACCTAAAAAAAACAATGTTTGTTTCGGGAGGGACGGAAATCTATTTGTTTTTTGTTCAATTCCAAAAGGAATCACAGAAATAGGGCATTTTATTCCATTTTCACTAAAATGTAATTTGTCATTTTCTGTGATTACACATACCATATCAACCTTAGAGACGTTTTCAATTTCAAACTTTTTTAATTGTATCGCTAAATATTTAAATAGCTTTTTTTTAAAATAGGATGTAGAAAAATGAAAATAATCCTCCCAAATTTTATATTCTACATTAGGCGCTCTAAGTATTATTTTCCCTTTAAAAACCTCTCTTATTTTTTCTGTATAAATTAATAAAAATGCACTTTCAAAAATGACAAAATCATAGGTTGTTGTATTAATATCATTGATTAAGAGATTTAAAAATGACTCAGAATAAAATCGAGCAACATTATATGATTCGTTTTTAAAAAAAGATTTTAGGAAAGAAAAAACAGTTGGTTTCGTATCGATGAAATGACTGGAGGGATCCGTTAATTGGACAATTCGGGCTGGATAATATGATTTTTCAAACGGATGTTTATAGGTTGATACAGCTATCGTTTTTACTTCAGAACATGTAATTAATGAGCGTAAAAATGAATCCATTGCAAAACAACCACCATCAACAATTGGATAAATTGGTTTATTTGTTACATATAAAATTTTCATTGTTTTTTACGTTTGAAAATTTTAATCCATGCTTCTAAATCAACTATTTTGGAGTCTAGTGCAGCACTACGCATTAGTAAGTAGGCAACTGGCAATAAAACTATCGTAGCCAACCACATTCCAACTACAGGAGAAGCAGTATCGGAATTCACTAATCCTTCACCTAGTTCAGTCAGTACGAAGTATATCATAAACAGTAGACATGCGATTACTACAGGCGCACCAAAACCACCTTTACGGATAATAGCTCCGAGAGGCGCACCGACGAAGAATAATACGATAATCGCAAAAGTTAAGGCGTATTTTCTATGATATTCAATTTTGTACAATTTGATATTGGTCATTATGCTATGAATAAATGATTGTTGACCAACCACCATTTCTTTTAATTTTCTTATTTTGGAAGTAGAAAACTCTAAAGCAAGTTTATATTCATAGGATTTTTTATCTGGAATTTCGATAGCTACTACTGGAGTGGTATCTTTGAATGGTATTAATTGTATGGGTGAATTAAGTTTGAAAAAGGGATGTTCATTTTTTATTGACGTAACAAAGCCTTGAATTACAGGTTTGTTTAATTTATATATGGAATCAATTGCATCATCCATTTGAAAAACGTTTAACATTTCAAAAGAGTTTTTAAATAAATCATCATCACTACGATTTAATTTAAATCCCGTTAAGTCGATTTGGTAAACGGCATTATCAAAAGAAATTC
>CANCJF010000105.1 GCA_947378245.1 Bacteroidota bacterium | reverse complement strand
TCCTCTTCAAATAATTTCAACATCCATTCTCGACGACTTTCAGGTTCGCTTTGGATTTGAAATAATATCTTTTTGGAAGTAAACTTTTTAAAGTCTCGAATTACATCTTTTAACTCAAAAGGTTCATTCGTATTAACCAACATATGTATATGATTACTCATTATACAATAAGCGAAAATGTTTAAGCCTTTTGCTTTTTGACAATAATTGAGTGATTCAATAATTGCATCACAGTGGTTTTTTCTTGTAAATACATCCACCCAATTTACAACAGTCATCGTAATATAATAGGTCTTATTTTCTTTGATGTTTTACTTAACTCCTTGTTCCATTTACTTGAAGTTAAGAAGAAATGTAAGAAATTAAAAGAGATATGATTTTTTTTTAGATTGTGCCGCAGGATTACAAATCCAGCGGAGCTGGGAGATTGTGCCGCAGGATTACAAATCCAGCGGAGCGGGTTATTGAGCAATTCGGTAGATTTAATTAATTCAAATAATATTACCAAAATGAAAAAAGTCATCTATTACGATGACTTTTTTTTGTCTTTAGACTTAGACAATCAATGTATTGCGGCCTACCCTACAAACAGAAAAAGTGCTTATTTAAATTTTCGAATCGCCCGAACATATTGCTTTGTTGACTTGTCTGACTCCCCTGAATTTCCACCTAAAAAGCCATAACGGTAAGCAGTGGTTGCATCTTTTTGGTTAGAAGACCAATAATAACCCGAAGAGAATTTCTCTAAATCTGTTATTTTAATATTCTTATACATGATACCTAACTCATCCATCGATGGTAAAAACCAATCACTATACGTTCCATACACTAAATCTTCACACAACTTTGCTGCACTTTCACCAGAACAAGCGTTTACAATTGCTTCCGAATTTGCGATTCCACCTCCAACACCCGTATTTGTTGCACCTGATATATTTACTCCTGAACATCCCCAAGAACATGAGGTACTCAAATCATTTGTTATAACGATTAATCCACCACCTCCAGTTGGATTTAAATAAAAAAGTTTACCGCCTTTGTATTCCATTCCAATATAAAGTTTTGAAACAACTGTTTTAAAAGAAAACTCACTTCCATAAGTTGTCCCTTCACTTGTTGTTGCATAGGAACGACAATAATAAGTTGTAAACGGTATCAAACCTGACATGGTTGAAACAAACGATCCTAGTCCACTACCATCCATGGTGAAATTATCATTTATACTGGGAGTTGGATGTGTTGTCCAACACATTCCTCTTGCTAAAATTGGAATTCCACCATCACTTAGTACTTCCCCTCCACTTATGGCAGACGTAGAATCAATTTCTGTTACTTGAGAAGTATGAATTTTCGGTTTAGCGCGATCAATCTTCACTTGGATCTCCTCCCCATAAGCTACTCCAAAAGAATTAATCGCATATGAACTAACATAATACGTGACACCCAACTCAAATGAAAAATCGCCACTAAAAGGTGTTATTAATGATTTTGAAAGGATCTTATTATCAGAAATGGATGGTCCTTTTTTTAATGCATACACAAATCCACTCTCCGTTACTTCACTTCCTCCAGGATGTAAAACTTCTCCATTTAATACTAACTTCATCCCTAAAGTATCCAAATTACTTAATGCATTTGTTTGAACTAATGGAGTGGTAGATGAATAATAAGGATTGGTTGTAAATATACGTTCTTCACCATATGCTACACCCTTAGTGTTTTTGGCATATGCCCTAACATGATAGGTAGTATTTGCTTTTAATCCCTCCAACTTACTTGTATACTCTCCAGTCCCTGACCCATCTTGTGTATAAGAAGCATTAGATAGCGATGGACCAGAATTAACTCCATAACAAACACCTCTCAATGCAACAGCAGAACCTCCATCTTTCAAAACATTTCCTCCCGAATAAGCAGTGGTTACTGAAATCGAAGTAATAGCCGTAGTGGTTACTTCCAAATTGTTTTTCTTACAGGAAACAGATGCCCAAATAAAAAACACACTAATAATAAGAAGAGAGAAATATTTCACAACGTATCTTGTTTATAATCAAATATACAGATTATACGATAAATTCACAAATAAGTTATTTTATCGTATTGGAAGCCGATTATGAAATTCCATGGTACGTTCAATATAGGATGCTGAAAAATCACCATCTTCGTTCCTAATCAAGAAATCTTGACTACTGAATTCTTTCTTTACTTTGGAAAAACAAACAATGACACGCTTAATAACGTTTGGTTTTGCAAATAGCCTAATTTCGGTGTTTAAAAACAAATTACTATTTGTCGCCATACTCACCCATTCATTTAATGAATTAAAAGGAAGTATCAACCAGCAATATCCATCCGAAGAAAGCAACTGTTCTATTTTATCGAACCATAATTGCACCACCTTGGAATCGATGTGTTTTGCTGTTTTTAATTTAGGATCCTCTGGCAACAGACCATTTTCAAAATAAGGTGGATTAGAAACAATGACATCAAAACTTTTTTGTGAATGATATACTAAAAAGTCGATATGTTGCACTTGAATTTGAGAGGAATAAGGAGAATTAAACACATTATACTCTGCTTCTTCTGCCGTTTCTTTGTCAATTTCAAGAGAGACCACATGCAATCCACTATTTTGCTGTGCCAACATCAACGCAATCACTCCTGTACCTGTGCCGATTTCTAAACAATCAAAAGTATCTTGCACAGCAACGAAAGCTCCAAGTAACATAGCATCTGTTCCTACCTTTACAGCAGCAACTTCTTGTTTGATCGAAAAATATTTAAATTGAAAAATGGACATTGGAAATTAATCCAGGTAAATCGAAATTAATCCTTCCGGGGCTTTCACTCTAAGGATTTTTTCAATACGATTTACTTCTTGAATCAAACCTTTCACAAAAGGAATTAATACTTCTTTCCCATTTGCATCTACTTGAATCAAAGGGTTTACTGGCAAATCGATGATTTGAATAAGTGTACCAACTTTTCCGAACGTATCATCCACTACATCAAAACCAACTACTTCGTGGTCGTAAAACTGCGTTCCAGTTAATTCAGGAAGTTCCGTTAATGGTAGGTATAGATTTTTACGTAAAAGCGGTAGAGCATCGTTTTCAGAATCAACACCTTCAAATTTTACTGCTGCAAAACCTCGAGGTTTTAATTGAAAAGATTTGATAAAGAAAGGTGTTAGATATCCATTTATATCAATAAACACCTTATTTAAAGACGTGTATTCGCTAGGATCGGTAACGTCTAAAAAAAACGAAACTTCACCTTTAAATCCGTGAAGTTTCGCAATGTAACCTAAATGATAGCAATCTGCTTTTTGCATTTAGAAATAAAATTATTCAGCAGAAGTCTCTTCAGTAGTTCCTTCTTCTGATGTAGTTTCTTCTACAGTTTCTTCAGATGTAGTTTCTTCTTCAGCTACTACTTCTTCCACTTCTGGAGTATTTTTCGCTTCAATTGCTTTTGCTTTTGCTTCTTTCGCAGCTTGTTCCGCTTTGAATGCATCTGCTTTTGCTTTTTCAGCAGAAGAAGATAAACCAGTTACTTTCGCAGTGATTTTAGCATCTTTATCCGCAACCCAAGCAGCAAATTTAGTTTCAACATCCGCTTCAGTTAATGCACCTTTTTTAACACCGTTTAATAAGTGGTTTTTGTACAATACCCCTTTGTAAGATAAAATAGCACGCGCAGTATCTGTTAATTCAGCTCCTGTACGTAACCATGTTAATGCACTATCAAAGTTAATTTCGATTGTTGCAGGGTTTGTATTAGGATTGTAAGTACCTAATTTCTCGATGAATTTACCATCTCTTTTTGCACGTGAGTCAGCTACTACTAAATGAAAAAATGCTTTTGATTTTTTCCCGTGTCTTTGCAAACGAATTCTTGTTGCCATTTTTTTGTTTTATTTGTTGAGGTACGAAACCTCGGTTAATAGTAAGTGAGGTACGAAACCTCTATTTATAATTGAGTGCAAAATTAATGAATAATTTTGAATTATCTTTTAAAGAAATTAGAAAAAACAAATTAAAGCTATAAAACCAACATTTATTAAAATAGATAATATGTTCTCCTTCAGTTTTTCTTTAGAATTATATGAAGAAAAAACAATAAAAATCAACAAAATAATAGAACAAAGCAATAAAGAATATTCAAAATAATCTATTTTAAGCCATCTATTATTTACAGAGAACAATATATATAATACAAATGTTAACAATTTAAATAAATAATCATTATTTCTAAATTTCTTAATCATAATAATTTAAATAATTAATAATAATTTGTCAATCCGTAATAACAATCGGCAAAATCATATACCATCAATCCAACACCAACCCAACTAGCATATCTTCCACCAATCAATTTTATTGCAGCATAAGCACCTTCTACTGTCGCTAAAGAAGCTGTATTTCTTACTAAATTATAAATACTTGTTACTCCTAAAGCTGCAGATAAACAAGTTCGAATTATACTACTAGAAGAAGGCATAGCTTTTGCTCTAATATCTACATTTTCGTCTTGGATATAAAACAAAGATAACTGCACTAATTGTTGATCTGTTAAATTAGATATTAATAATTTATCTTGTTCACTCATATTATCATACTGTTTTGAAACTTTTAAAGCAGCTATCAATTGTTCTTGGATATTTTCTCCTTTCTCAACCAAAGGATTTAAAGTATTTGCTATTTTTTCTTCTGCAGAAACATCTGAAATCGACTTTTCTCTTAAATCTTGCTTTACTTCGCCTATTTCTTTTGAAATTAAAACTAATTCATCCTTTGTAGGAACAAATTTAGCGACATCTATAGTACCTTCTAATTGACTAGGGGAAGCTACTACTTTTTGTTCTGTTTTTTTACACGAAGTAACAAAAATTATACTTGCTACTGTAAATGTTAAATACAAAATTTTCTTTTTCATAAATTATTATTTTTTAAGTTAACTTTCAATTTATCAAGCGCTTTAAAATTGAGTTGCAAAAAAAAAAAAAAAAATGACTTATTCAAATAAAATTAAAAATATTTCTAAAAAGTGTAAATTTGAAAATTCATAACTCATAATCTATAACCCCCACAAAATGTTTTCCAAAGAAGAACTTAAAAATTATAACATTCAATTTTGGGCTGAATTTAAGCAGCGAATGGGTCAACACAGAGGAGCTTCTGGCAAAAAAGTAAATTGGTTGCAATACAGAACGCATTTACAGAATGTGTATGTTCGACTAGAAACAATTAATAAAGAATGTAAATTTTGTTTCGATATCCAATTCAAAGATGATTCGGTTCGAGAGATTGTTTGGGAACAAATGGGAGAATTGAAAAAATTATTGACTTCTGAAATGGGGAGTGAAGGAAATTGGATTGAAGATCACACTACACAAACGATTAAATCCATGTGCCGAATTGAATGGACCTTGGAGAACACAAACTATTTAACGGCGACAAACAAAGAGAAAATTTATGATTTCTTCGAAGACAAACTTTTACGATTCGACCGTTTTTACGATACCTATGGAGAAATATTATACCACCTTGTTAAATAATTATGGCTCAGTTACAGGAACGAGATTCATCACATATTTAAAAGCAGTACCTTTCATTGGTGACAACTCAATATTTTGTTCGGATAATTTGGCAATTTTAAACTTCCAGACTTTTCCTTTTCCTGATAAGATTAATGTTTTTTTGTCTATCACTTTATAATCAACTACATCTCCTTTTTCATCACCGAACGTATTGATTTTTTGAACTGCACACCTTCCAGAAGCATAAAAAGTAATGATGTCTTTTTTATTTCGATCTGGATTGGCGTAATCTCTTTGTTTTATCCATAAGTGTTCGACCAACCACATTTTAGAATTACCATCGTTAAAAATAGCTGAACTATTCAAAGGTTTTAATTCTACATCTAACGTACAAGATGAAACAAAGAGAAGAATTGATAGAATAAATAGTGTTTTCATTAAAACACCATTCGATTTTTAGTTATTACCGTTTCAATTTCTACATTCATAGAATCTTGGAATTCTGTTTTAATGTTAGCATCGTTGATTTGTTCCACTTGTTCAAAAACATAATGTTTATCCTTCCAAACATAGAGGCAATTATAAAACACTACTTCTCCTTGTCCAACATTATCATTAAATCGCAAAATCAAATCATCGTGTTTGGAAGCAGATTTACGTTTTCCAATTAAATTAGCAACAAAACCATTTACTTTCACTAGTTCTTTTCCTTCACGCTCGAACACTAACACACGACGTAATGGAAAGCCTTGCACCCTTGATTTTATCAAAAGAACAAAAGCATCTTTCAATTTTTTATTTTCAATAAATGGGTAAAATTTAAAAAACTTTGGATTACACGCAGGAACGTCGTGATTATTTAAATCTTTTTGAGTTTCATCGCAAATTTTCAATTCTTTCAATAATGGGTATTCATCAGGTGTAGCAAAAGTTGTTTCATCAAACAAACATTCGATATTAGTTTGACTTCCAACTTTAACTTCTGGTTTCACTTTTGTCTTAGCAACTTCTTCTTGACAAGCGACCACAATTAATCCAACTACAAAATAACACCACTTTTTCATCCTAAATCTTTTGTATCGTTCCTCCTAATTTTATAGTTTCTGTCACAATACCATTCCCTTTATATCGAATTGTACCTCCACTAAAAACAGTAGCTGTTAACGTCTCTTTTGTTTGAACCGTAATATTCCCTCCCATTTTCACTTTTGCAACACAGTTGCTCGCTACAAAATTAACAGCGTCGATTTCTCCGCCTGTAGTGACAGTACAAATAAACATTTTTGCTGTCCCTACTAAATTAATAGTTCCTCCTTGATCTACACGTACATCTGCTGATTCCACATCAAATTTACCTGAAATACAACCACCCGCAAAAGCAGACAAGCTAATTTTTGGAGCTTTAATACGCATGTTCGACATCAAACTTACGCGTGCACCTTGATTAGACTCAATAGATTCAATGGTAGGCACAGTCAACGTAATTGTGATATCAAGTTCTTTAAAATTAACACCAATATACTTGATAATCATTTCATTTCCCTTACTCGCAAAAGAGAGTTTATTTAAAGCTTCTTCAGACAAACTTGATTTAATATCCGCTGAATATTCAGTACCTTCTTGTAAAATCACTGAAATACGTCCTTGTACCACCAAATCTTTAAATGAAGGTAAAGTCTTTTTTTGATTTTCCATTCCATAAAATATGGAAGTAGTCATCAATAATAAAGTCAAAGATAAATAACGTACCATAGCTTAACTATTAAATATACTAGCACTCAAATCATATGCATCTTGAAATGCTTTACGATCAACATTTGTTGAGATTCCCTTATTCAAAAACCATTCCAATAATTTCTCTGTAGGCATATTTCCAGTCAAATCATCTTTCGCCATCGGACAACCACCGAAACCTTTAATTGCGCCATCAAATCTTCTACACCCACTCTCATAAGCCGCTTCAATAATTTCAAAAGCATTTTGAGGTAAGACATGTAAATGCGCTCCAAAAGTTACTTCTTGTTGTTCTTGAATGATTGATTTAAATAATTTAGCAACTAATTTTGGAGTTGCACAACCAATTGTATCCGATAATGCAATAGTTTTTACACCTAGTCGATGATAGAGCTTTTCAGAAAAGGCTGAAACAATTTCTTCACTCCAAACATCACCGTAAGGATTTCCAAACCCCATGGATAGATAAACCAATAACTCTCTGTTTTTTTGCTGACAAAGGTCGGAAATAACATCTAAGATCTTCCATGCATCTTCTATTGATGCGTTCGTGTTTCGTTGTTGGAATGTTTCAGAAATAGACAATGGAAAACCTAACGTAGAAATTTGCTCGTTTAGTAGCGCTGATTGCGCTCCTTTTTCATTCGCAACAATTGCTAAAAGTTTAGTATTTATTCCATTCAGCTCTAGGCCTTCAAGTACTTCTTGTGTATCCCGCATTTGAGGAATCGCTTTCGGAGAGACAAAACTACCAAAATCTAACACATCAAAATTACATTTGAGTAAGGCATTCAAATAATTTATTTTATCTGAAGTTTCAATGAAATTATGTAACCCCTGCATTGCATCTCTTGGACACTCAACTAACGAAATATTTTCCATACGCTAAAATACGAAGTTTAGATGACAAGCTATTATTTTCTTGCTAAAATTGCCTGATTTATACGCTTAACCAATCCAGGTCCTTCATAAATAAAGCCGGTATAAAGCTGAATCAAATCAGCTCCAGCATCTAATTTTTCCAAAGCATCTTGTTCAGAATGAATTCCTCCTACACCGATAATCGGAAATGATTTATTCGATTTTGTTGCTAAATAACGAATCACTTCAGTTGAACGTTCACGTACAGGTTTTCCAGACAATCCACCGGCACCAATTGCTTCTACTCTAGCTTTGTCTGCTATCAATCCCTCTCTTGAAATTGTAGTATTTGTAGCTATCACTCCTGCGATTTTAGTTTCATCTACAATTTCAATAATATCATCCAATTGACTATTTGTTAAATCAGGAGCGATTTTCAATAAGATTGGTTTTTGCTTGGCTTTCAATTTATTCTCATTCATCAAGGCCAACAACAATTGTTTTAAAGGTTCTTTTTCTTGTAAATCTCTAAGACCTGGCGTATTTGGAGAAGAAACATTCACAACAAAATAATCAACATAATCAAACAACGCATTAAAATTAATGATGTAATCTTTTAATGCATCTTCATTTTCAGTGATTTTATTTTTACCAATATTCCCTCCAATAATTGTTTTTGTTTTACGATTTTTCAAACGTTCAACTGCTGCATCTACACCTTCGTTATTAAATCCCATCCGATTAATGATTGCATTATCTTCCTTCAATCGAAATAATCGTGGTTGAGGATTTCCTGGTTGTCCTTTAGGTGTAAGTGTCCCTATTTCGATGAATCCAAATCCGCAAAAAGCCAAATCTTCAAACATTTTAGCGTCTTTGTCAAACCCTGCCGCTAAACCTACAGGATTAGGAAAGGTAATTCCAAAAATTGTTTTTTCAAGACGCTTATCTTTTAAACAGAATAAGGAAGTCCAAATAGATTTCATCCCCGGAATTTGTAGTGCAATTCGCATCAAAGAAGCCGTGATATGATGTGCTTTTTCAGGAGAGAAAAAGAAAAGTATTGATCGAATAAATGTATACATAACCTTGTTAAATAAAAAACGAGGTAAATACCTCGTTATTATTAGAATTTAGCTCTTAAACCTTTCCATTTAAGTTGAGGTCTTCGAGGTGCAGTAACTTTGTAAGTAATGTTTCTAACAACAATTACATTCGCATATAAAAACGCATCTTTAAACTTTGAGTTACCACGCTGTTGTCCATTTGAAAACCATGATTTTTCCTTCTCAGTACGAGCAGGGTTACTCATATAAGCAGCAACTGTACCATATTTTTCTTGCAATAAATCGGTATCAAAACCTGTTGTCGAAACATCATCAATATAATCAGAAAATGTTTTGAAATATGTAATCTCTAAACCTATTCTCCACATACGATCTATTCCCATCCTAAAACCTAAACCAACAGGTATAATAGGTGTGATTAGTGAATAATCTTTTGGTCTATTTGGAAAACCTTGACCTTCTGTGTGTAATGGCTTCAACGCCACCCATTGACCGTTATAATTACCCATTGGGTTAAAATAACACAACCCTACACCAGCAAATAAATAAATTTGCTCATTATGGTTTTTCCTTCCACTTACACCTTTAAAATTATATTTATGACCAAAGGACTCTTTAAAGTAAAATAAAAACTCTAATCGTTGATAGGCTGTAAAAAGTATTGATTTAAAATTAAGATTACGTGCATTTCGAACAGGCTCTAATGTCAATTTATCATCTCCTTTTACTTGTCCTATATCAATAATTGTAGAAGTAGCAAAAAAAGGTCTAAAACGATACCTATAGGAAATCCCAATATTCATCGTTGTTGATTTCAAATCTAAATCGGCCAAACTATATTCCGTACCAATCATATCTTTACCTCCTAGTTCTCCTAAAAAACCAGTAGGTCCGATATTTAATACAATTTCTTTTTTATTTCTTCTCCAATTTTTGGTAGAATTAAAATTTGTCGTCTGTGCATAAACATCAGACAAACAAAGAGATAAAAACAAAAATAAAAATATATTTTTTAGCATCGGTTATTTTTCACCTAATTAGGATTCGATTATTCTTACAAATATATTATAAAAATAGGTACTAAATTCTAAAACTGACAGAAAGACGTAATTTTTTACATTTAAAATTTTGCATCCCAAACGATTATTCTTTTGTCATCCCCAACAGTACAAAGTGTTTGTTCATCTATCTTGCATACATCGTTGACAGCATGAGAATGTCCTCCTTGTTTTCTTTCAATTTTCTGAATTACAGAACAATCAAATGAATTCCAAATCTTTATAGATTTATCACGACTTACTGAACAAAAATGGGAACCGTTATTAAAAAATAACACAGTATAGATTCCGAAATTATGGGCAGGTATTTCCAATACACATGCGCGTGAATCCAACGACCAAATGCGCAAGTATCCATCTTTCCCTCCACTAATTA
>CANCJF010000104.1 GCA_947378245.1 Bacteroidota bacterium | reverse complement strand
CAATGTTGTTAATTCACCTTTTAATTTAGAAAACTCTTCAGTAGCAAATAATTGAGTGTAATGTTTTTCATTTAAACTTACCCACTCATTGAAGAAAGGTTGGAAGCTTGAAGTAAAAGTTACATCTTTTGCTTTTTCAGTTAATAAGTTCGCAGCATCTTTTGCTACATTTTGACCAGTTGTGTAAAGTAAATATTGTAATTCAGCCAATTTAGTACTATACACTGATGCTTTATCAATTGCAGTAATTGCTAATTCAATATTTTCTTTTTCTTTAGTATTAGATACTAATTTTAATAATGGAGCAAACAAATCTGAATAAGAATTGTTAACTGTATTAAAAGTATTGTTGAATTTAGCGAAATCACCAGAAATTAAATGAGGGAATTTTTCAGAAAATGTACTCCAATATGTTTGGAATTCTTTGTTTGTATTTTTTTGTGATTCAAAGAAATTCTGAACAAATTTAGTGTTATTCTCAAGTAAAGAATTTAAATTATTACTTGGGAAAAAGTTTTGAAACAATTCTTCAGTTATTTTTTTATAATGAGTAGGTTCAAAAACTTGTTTGATGCTGTCAATTGAAAAATTATTTGTTTTGAAAGCATTAAATAATGGCTGGTAAAACTCTTGAAGCTTAAAATACAGTGAGTTAGTATTTAATGCGTTTTTAAATAAATCTAGATTAAACGTATCTTTAGGTAATGTTTTTGTTAAAGATTCAAAAGTAGAATTTAAAGTTTTTGTCCAAGATTCAAACAAGTTATTCCAAGTTGAACTTGCATTTAATAAATGCTCGTTAGTTTCGTGTGAAGTTTTTCCAAAACTTGACATAGAATTATATAAATTCAAATTAAAATCAGTTGCTTTTTTAACAGCATCTAACTGATTTGTATAAATGTTTTTATAAAAATCTTCCGCCTTTTCTGAGGATATATTAGTATTGAAAGGAATATCTAATTTACTGTCAGTAGATAAGTTTTTAAAAATTGATAATTGAGATTCCCACCAATTTTTATAAATTTCTGTAGATTTCTCAAAAGCATTTTCAGATTTTAAAGCTTCTTGAAATTTGTTGGCAGTATCAACAAACGAATTAATCGCTTTAGTTTGAGTTTCAACAACAGTTTCCAAAATTTCTTTTGTGTTATTCATAATACTTTAATTTTAAAGTTATTTTATTTTCTCATACAAATTTCTACCATTAAAATGGATTTACCAAATAAAAATTTAGTATTTCCAAAAAATGTTCATAACATCTTTTACATGTACAATCCACCATTAATATTTAGGCATTGACCAGTGACGTAAGAAGCTTCAATTAAATATAATACACCTTTAGCTATATCTGATGTTTCCCCTAGCTTTGCAGCTGGGATTTTAGATTTTATATTGTCTAAAACAGTTTCTGGCATTTCTGCTACCATTTCTGTATTAATAAATCCTGGGCAGATGCAATTGACTGTAATTCCATATTTTGCAGTTTCCAAAGCAAGTGATTTAGAAAACCCTACTAAACCAGCTTTTGCTGCAGCATAATTTGTTTGTCCAAATCCTCCTGATTGACCAATAACTGAGCTGATATTGATAATTCTTCCATATTTATTTTCAATCATGGGATTAATTACTAATTGACATGTGTTATATGCGCTAGATAAGTTTGTATTAATAACTTCATTCCATTCTGAAAGTTGCATTTTTTTGAAAGATTTGTCCCTTGTAATACCAGCGTTATTTATTAGGATATCCACAGTTCCGAATTTTAATTCAATTGCTTGAAATAATTTTTCACACTCTAATTGATCTGCAATATTTGCTTGTAATGCAACTGCAGAACCGCCAGATGAAATGATTTGGTTAACTATCTTATTTGCTTCTTCGCTATTTCTATTGTAGTTAACGACTATATTATAATTTTTAGCACCGAGTTCTAATGAAATTGCAGCACCTATACCTCTCGAACCTCCTGTTACGAGAACGGTTTTATTTGTAATTTTAGTGTTCATAATGCTATCTTTTTAGTAAGAGAAAATATTGATTTATTTTCAAAAGTTACATAGAAATATTAAAATAAAACGCTATTATTTCTATTTTTTTTATTTGTATCTTTCGGTTTCGTATAAATGAATTTTGAAATGAAAAATCAAATTGAAGTTGGTCAATCTTATCGTCACGAATTTTCGTTTAGTCAGCAAGATGTAATTGATTTTGCTCGTGTTACGGGGGATAATAATCCCGTACATTTAGATGAAGAATTTGCTTCTAAAACTATGTTTAAAACACGAATTATGCATGGAATGTTAGGTGCATGTGTGTTTTCTAAGGTTTTTGGAACACTTTTTCCTGGAGATGGTACGATTTATCTCAGTCAATCTCTAAATTTTTTAAAACCTATGTTTATTGATACGGTGTATGTAGCAATGTTTGAAGTAATTGAAATTCATGAAAAAAACAGAGCCCGTATTTCGACATGTATCATAAATAGTGAAGAAAAGAAGGTTGTTATCGGCGAAGCAGTTGTTATGAATTTAGATAAAATCGCTAATGTATAGTAAAACAGAAGATAACAAGTCGATTTATTTCGAGGTAAATGGGAATCTAAATGCAAAAGAAACGCTAGTTTTTTTAAATGGGTTATCCCAAACAACTATTGCTTGGGGGTTTATGCTACCCTATTTTGAGAGTAACTATCGTTTGGTGTTGGTAGATTTTATATTTCAAGGTCAATCGGATAGTACTGGGGATGTCCGTGATTTTGATCAACATGCACGTGATATATTAGGAATACTTGATCTTTTAGAGTTTGATAAAGTAACTTTAATTGGCTTGTCGTATGGTAGCTTGGTTGCACAACATTTTGCAGTGAATCATCCAGAACGTATTGATAAACTTTGTTTGTTGTCGACATTTGCCCACAAGACCCCTTATTACGAAGCCATAGAATTGTCCTGGCGAAGAGCTTTAGATTTTGGAGGATATTCATTAATGTTAGATGTTATGTTGCCCTTTGTGTTAAGTAATTCATATTTTACACATCCAATTATACCGATTGACATGATGAAGACTGCACGTAAAGATTTAATGGATGCAGCTTCTCTACATAAGTTAATGGACGCTACACATGCACGAAAAGATTATCGAGAAAATTTAAATAATGTTAATTCACCAACATTGGTTATTCATGGTCGACAAGATACGTTGTTTACTGTTGATTTAGGAATGGCTGTAGCAGACCATATTCCAAATAGTAAATTTGTGGTGATTGAAAATGCTGGACATACATTAAATTTAGAAGAGGTAAAACTCGTTTCTGAAACGATATTAAATTTTATAAACAAATAAGATGAAAGTTGCTTTAATTACTGGAAGTACCAGTGGAATTGGATTAGGAATAGCAAAAGAGTTTGCGAAAGTAGGATATGCAATCGCTTTTAATGGTTTAGAAGAAAATGGCGCTGAAATCGCTCGTAAAGTAGGTGAAGAATTTCAAGTAAAAACTGAGTTTTATGGTGCGGATTTACGTAATCCATTACATATTAGTGAAATGATATCATCGGTTGTTGAGCAATTTGGACATATTGATGTTTTAGTAAATAATGCTGGTATTCAATTTGTTTCTCCGATTGAAGATTTTCCAATTGAAAAATGGAATGCAATTATCGATATAAATATGAATTCTGTTTTTCATGCTTCTCAAGGTGTTTGGAAAGGGATGAAGAAAAGAGGCTTTGGTCGTATAATAAATATTGCTTCAGCTCATGGCTTAGTAGCATCACCTTTTAAATCAGCATATGTTACAGCAAAACATGGTGTGGTAGGTATGACTAAAACATTAGCTCTAGAAGGTGCTCCTTATGGAATCACTGTAAATGCAATATGTCCAGGGTATGTAAAAACTCCATTGGTTGAAAAACAGATTAAAGAACAAGCAATAGCACATGGAATACCAGAAAGTGAAGTGATTTCAAAAATCATGTTGGAAAAACATGCAGTTAAAGAATTTGTTACAGTAGAAGACTTAGGAAGTTTAGCTGTTTATTTAGCTTCTGATTCAGGAAAATTAATTACAGGTGTTGCAATGCCAGTTGATGGAGGTTGGACCGCACAATAAAATAGTATGAAAGAGAAACACGTAGGAGTTGCATTACAAGGAGGTGGAGCGCATGGTGCGTTTACTTGGGGTGTTTTGGATCGTTTGTTAGAAGTGGATGAAATCGTTGCTGACGGAATGGTTGGTACAAGTGCAGGCGCTATCAACGCGGTGGTCTGTGCTTATGGACTACATATCGGAGGAAAAGCAAAAGCGAAGGAATTATTAGACCGATTGTGGAAAGACATCGCTTTGTCTGGAAATGTCATGTTTAAACCATCATTTATGGATTCGATGTTGTCAAATGGAGATATGCATAATACACCTGGTTATATGATGTTTAATGCAATGACACAATTTTTGTCGCCTTATCAAATGAATCCAGCAAATATAAATCCTCTAAGAGAAATTTTAAATAATTTGGTCGATTTTGAAGAGCTTCGTAATTATAATAAAAAACGCTTATTTGTGTGTGCGACTAATGTAAAAACGAATCGCGCAAAAGTTTTTTCAAATTCTGAAATGACAGTTGATGCAGTATTAGCTTCTGCTTGTTTGCCTTATTTATTTCAAGCTGTTGAAATTGATGGTGAATTTTATTGGGATGGAGGATATATGGGTAATCCACCCTTATTTCCTTTAATTGAAAATACGGACATCCATGATTTATTATTGGTGAAAATTAATTCTATCAATGTAAAAGAAGTTCCAACAACAGCTAGAGATATCGAAGATCGTATTACAGAAATTTGTTTTAATAGTAGTTTAATTAATGAGATGAAATTGATTCATTATCGAAATGAATTGGTTAGAAAAGGGGTAAATTTACAAGATGGTAAACCTTCTCGTGAAATATTTGTGCATTCAATTTCAGCACATGAAGCATTGGGACATATGAAACATTCTAGTAAAATGAATACTTCATGGGAGTTTTTGTTAGACCTAAAACAAAAAGGAAGAGTGTATGCTGAAAAATGGCTGCAAGAAGAATATCATTTGGTTGGAGTTAAATCTACATTTGATGTAGAAAGACATTTTTTTGATAAAAATTAACGTTTCTTTATGAGGCAAATACTTCGTTTAGTATTTAAATTTATCTTGGTCTTTGTAGTTTTTGTCCTGTTTTATTTTATAACGGCATTTATATGTGCACGAATAACTGTCAACGAAGGTGTTTCTACTAAAGGAAAAATTTCAGTGTATGTTAAGTCAAATGGAGTACATACGGATTTGGTTGTGCCTGTGAGAAATTCAATAATCAATTGGGCGCAAGTTTTTCCTTATAAAAACACAAAAGATAAAGATTCAACTTCAAAATTATTAGCATTAGGCTGGGGAGATAAAGGGTTCTATTTGAATACGCCAACATGGGGTGATTTGACGTTTAAAACAGCATTTAAAGCAATGTTTGGGTTGAGCACTTCAGCTCTTCATACTACTTATTTAGATTCAATTAACGAATCTGAAACGTGTAAGAAAATATCCATGACTGAAAATGAATACAAACTAATGGTTCGATATATTCAACGAACTATTTTAAAAAATAAACGAGGAAAAAGTGTTTTCATTCCTTCGAATGCAGTTTACGGTACTAATGATGCTTTCTATGAAGCTACTGGAAGTTATCATTTATATAGTACTTGTAATTCATGGACAAATCGCGCATTGAAATATTCAAATAAAAAAGCTTGCTATTGGACACCTTTTGATTCAGGTATCTTAAATCAATATCCATAAACAATTACTAAATCAAATATTTTTAATATTTTAGTTGCTTAATCAAATAGTTTATCATAAAGAAAAAAAAATGAAAGGAATTATTTTAGCAGGAGGATCAGGTACGAGATTACATCCATTAACATTGGCGATTAGTAAACAATTAATGCCAATTTATGATAAACCAATGATTTACTACCCATTGTCAGTATTGATGGGTGCTGGAATTAAAGAGATATTAATTATTTCTACCCCGCATGATTTACCACATTTTAAACGTCTTTTAGGAGATGGAAGTCATTTAGGTTGTTCATTTGAATATGCAGAACAGCCAGAACCAAATGGTTTAGCGCAAGCCTTTGTGATTGGAGAAAAATTTATTGGAAAAGAAAGTGTTGCGTTGATTTTAGGAGATAATATTTTTTACGGTGCAGGAATGCATGAGTTACTTAGAGAAAATTTAAATCCTGAAGGTGGAATTGTTTATGCGTATCACGTAAGTGATCCAGAACGCTATGGTGTTGTAGAATTTGATGAAAATATGCATGCTTTATCGATTGAGGAGAAACCAGAAAAACCACGTTCAAATTATGCAGTGCCTGGTTTATATTTCTATGATAATAGTGTTATTGAAATTGCGAAAAATTTAAAACCTTCCGCAAGAGGTGAGTATGAAATTACAGATGTAAATTCAGAATACCTACGTCGTAAAAAATTAAAAGTTTCAATGTTAAGCAGAGGGACGGCTTGGTTAGATACAGGGACTTTCCCATCATTGATGCAAGCTGGTCAATTTGTGCAGGTAATAGAAGAGCGCCAAGCATTAAAGATAGGCTGTATTGAAGAAATTGCATATAGAAATGGTTTTATTTCAAAGGAGGAATTAATTGAAATTGCTAAACCTTTAGTGAAAAGTGGTTATGGTAAATATTTAATATCGTTAGTTTCCTAATGCAGGCCATTAAAAGTTTTGCAAAGTATTTTGAATCTGAAATCGGAAATTATCGTTTCCCTTTATTTCCTTCCAATTTATATGATCCTTTGACTTATTTCCTTCAATTAGGAGGGAAGCGTATTCGTCCATTATTGACTTTAATGGCTGCAGAAATGTTTGGAGAATCGGAATCAAATGCTATCCATGCTTCTTTAGCAATTGAGTTCTTTCATAATTTTTCCTTGATTCATGATGATATAATGGATAAAGCTCCTATAAGAAGAGGGAAAGACACTGTTCATATTAAATGGAATGATGATGTTGCAATATTATCAGGAGATGTACTTCTTATCAAAGCGTACCAAGAATTGGCAAAACAAGAGAACATTCATGTTCCAATGTTGTTAGATTTATTTAGTCGAACGGCTGTAGAAGTTTGCGAAGGACAACAAATGGATATGGATTTTGAAAGTAGGATGGAAGTATCTATTGAAGAATATATCGAAATGATTCGCTTAAAAACATCTGTATTATTAGGATGTGCATTAGAATTTGGAGCTATTGTATCAAATGCTTCTAAAAATGATCGTGAATTGATTTATGAGTTTGGACAAAATTTAGGAATTGCTTTTCAAATTCAAGATGATATATTAGATTTATTTGGTGATCCAGAAAAATTCGGGAAACAAATAGGAGGAGACGTTATTTCGAACAAAAAAACAATCTTATTATTAAAAGCAAAAGAGTTAGACGTACTTGAAGTGACTAAATTGATGCAGTTATCAGATTCTGACAATAAGATTAGTGTTGCAAAATCACTTTTTACTTCCTTAGGAGTTGTAGATTTTGCTCGTCAAAAAATGAAATATTATCAAGATAAAGCCTTGAAATCCCTTTCTGAAATTTCTGTTCAACCTTCCAATAAAACTACTTTAATAGAATTGTCAGAGTATTTATTTCAACGAGACGTTTGATTAATCAATTGATAATTATCAATTGTCAATAATCAATTGTCAATTATCAATTAAAAAAAATAAACTATGAAACATATAATTAAGCACGTGGAAGATTTTCACGATTCTTTTGGTATAATAAATAATTATCAGCCAACAACAGCTCTTTCGGAAGATGAAATTATATTGCGTTACAAACTAATGAAAGAAGAAAATGAAGAATATTTAGAAGCTGCGAAAAATAATGATATTGTTGAGATTGCGGATGCTTTAGGAGACCAACTATATATTTTATGTGGAACGATCTTAAAACATGGCTTACAGCACAAAATCGAAGAGGTTTTTGAAGAAATTCAACGCTCTAATATGAGTAAATTAGATGGAAACGGAAAACCTATTTTTAGAGAAGATGGAAAAATATTAAAATCTGTCAATTATTTTAAACCCAATATAAAATCTGTTTTAGATAAATAATTTGGTCTCATCAAATTAATTAAAAAAGGTGGTTATCAATATTGATAACCACCTTTTTTAATTGTCAGTGTTTTTAGGTGTATTAAAATACTACAACTTTATAAGTCGATGTAAAAGATCCTTGGGTAGCTTTTACAAAATAGCATCCAATTTCTAAATTATTTGTATCAAATGTATGTTTAACAAGAATGTTTTTACTTGTGTTTACTACTTTGGTTAATGTTTTCCCTTGTACGTCAATCAATTCAAAAGTAACATTTTCATTATTCGCCAAATATCCAATTGTTATTCCTTCACTAGAAGATGTTGGGTTTGGATAAACATTGATGTTCATTTTAGTGATTGGACTTTCTTCAATCTCTAGTGTACCGGTAATTGCTAGGTTGTCTATGTAAAAGTTGTTCGCTTTTTTAGAAGGGATAAATTCAAATTTAATACGTGTTCTTGTATCTACATCACCAACAGGTAATTTTATCGAACTATTTTTCCAAAGATTATCAGATTGAGGTAAAAATGGAGTGCCACTTGAATTGCCGGCAGTTAACAAAGTGTTGGTAGAAGTTGTACCAGTTAATACAACAGGATATTTTGGGCCACCAATTGTATGAATTAAATCCCATTTTTCACCACAATTTGTTGATCGGTATACATTTAATTTATCAGTAATTGTATCTGAATAAGAATCGGTAGCAAATGCATAATCAAAAGATACTGTAACGTTTTTAGTTGTGCTCAAATTAATAGCTGGAGTCATTATAGAGTGAATTGTACCTTCCAGACGATTATAGTGTTGATATCCTTCTTCAAATGTATAGTATTTAGTAATATCTCTATAATTGTCTAATTTTAAACATTTACTATTTGATTTTCCATTTGTAGCAGATAAGTCAAATCTAGAAGAATTTACATTGTAGTCTTCAACGCGCCAATCCCAAGAAAAACCTGAGTTGAAATTTTCGATTAATTCACCTGAAACTGATGATAAACCAGTTACGAAAATATACTTTCTTAAAGTATCGGAACCATAATTATTACTTACAATAAGCGTAATATAATGACCACCTGCAGAAGTGAAAACTACTTCAGGATTTTTTGTGGTGTCTGTTGCTGGTGTTCCATTTTCAAATATCCATTTTCTAGAAGTAACTGCACCATTGTATGAAATGTCGTTAAATATCAAAGGATCTCCCGAACAAACATTCATTTCTTTATAGTCTTTATTTTTTTTGACATTTAAATAAAAATCAGCTATAGGTAGAGAGCATGACTTATTAGTCGTATCAAAAACTCCGGTAGTTATTAAATTAGATTCAGTCCATAAATTATTTCTAGAGCTAATTGGACTTTCTAGAAAGTATCGCATTAAATTTGCTTGACCTAATGTAAACATATGTCCCTTACAACGTGTATAATCCATATAATTTTCAATGTTTTCAATAGGTGAAAATCTTGTTGAAACAGTAACAGAATCAAGATCTAATGTACCAAGACTATCATTTTCAGAATTCCAACCATATATTCTAAATTTCAAAGTGTCTTTTGCTCTTAAATCATTAAATTTTTTGTCTAAAGTAGTCCAAACAACATTCCAGACACTTGTATCACTATCACTTACAAAGATTAATTCATTTGAAGATGAGTTACGAATTTTAGGAGTAACGATTTGTATTGGAAATTTTAAAATTGTATCGTGACATACGTTTTTCAATTGATAGGTAACTGTATACTTACCTGTTTTACTATTTGATAAATTAATTTTACCACTTAAACTATCAATATTCAAACCTAAATTAGAAGAAAACTTCCCGGAAAGATCACCAATTCTTAATGGTTTAATTTCACCAACTTGATTATTCAAGATTGTTGGGTATGTCATTTTTATATTTGGATTGAAAATATTTATTGAAATATATTCTTTGTATGTTTTATATTTTGTTTTTAATGTATAAACTATTTTATAGATTGAAGAATCAATTTTTGATTTTGTTAAGTCTATCTCTCCTGTTTTACTATTTATGATTAAATTGTTGTTTGCTGTAAACTCTCCACCTTCAACGAAATTTTCAGTAAGAATAGGATTAAGCGATGATTTATTTGCACACGAATTTGTTGGGTATGAAAATTTAATTTTAGGTGAATATGCTGTAGTATCAATAAAATTAATTTTTGTTGCTGCTTGTAATTTACAACGTTCTTTAGAAATTGTATTATAGTAAATTGTATGAATACCAAATTTACTTTCATTAAGATTTAATACTCCAGTTATTGAATCTATTGTTAGATTTTTGTCTCCATAGAATACACCACCCTTAACACCGGTTATTATTGGATTTGTAGGTGATATGTTATCTGAATATATATATGAACCATAATTTATTGAAGTTAAGGAATCATTAATATAATTATTTGTATAATTAATTGTAGTTTTTACACTTAATTTACATGAGTTTAAACCTGAAGTTTGGTAGAATATCTCATGAATTCCGTTTTTACTTTTATTAAAATTTATTTGTCCTGTTTTAGCATCTAT
>CANCJF010000103.1 GCA_947378245.1 Bacteroidota bacterium | reverse complement strand
ATAATGAACTCTCAATCTTCTCACTTTATTTTGTAAAAATATTAACGATACAAACATAGGAGGCATATATGTTTTTTTGAGTGATAAAGTAAAGGGGAAACCATTAAGAAATTAAGATTGATTAGTAAAGGGAAGGATTCGTTTAGGTTCTATCTAAAGTCAGACTGAGCGGAGTCGAAGTCGACTGTTGTTTATTTTTAATGCTCTTTCCACGCCTAACAACTCCTATCGTCATCCACTTCATAATTTCTTAATGCTAAACCGCTAAACCTAGCCTTCGAGAGCCTCAGGCAGCGATTTAAATCAAATAATTTGTTCATTCTCAACGACCCATCCATGCCTCTTATCTAATATCACCCACCACTTCTAAATTTCTTAATGGTTAAAAAAAATATTTTTACTACTTTTAACTTTATACTTTCAACTTTTAACTTATCCAATGATCACAAAACCAACCTTTCTTGTCGACGAAAAAAAATGTCGCGCAAACATCCAAAAAATTGCAGACAAAGCAAAACGAAACAATGTTGTCTTTCGTGCGCATTTCAAAACACATCAATCATTAGCAATAGGTCGCTGGTTTAAAGAAGCTGGAGTTGAAAAAATAACCGTTTCTTCCTTGGATATGGCACGTTATTTTGCACCTGAATGGAACGATATCACGGTTGCATTTCCTGTGAATTTCTTAGAAATAGACACTATCAATGAGTTAGCATCAAAGATTCAATTAAATGTGGTGATTATCAACCTAGAGGCAGTTGATTTTCTGTTACAGCATTTACAACATCCTATCGGTTTCTTTATTAAAATCGATGTTGGATACAAACGTACAGGAATACTACCTGACAACTTAGCATTGGTAGATGCAATCCTAGAACGCACTGCTTCCAGCGATAAATTAAATTTCTTAGGATTTTTAGGTCACGCAGGACATAGTTATAAATCCTCCTCTTACGAAGAAATCGAAGCGACACACAAAGAAAGTATCGCACGTATCCTTCCATTCAAAGAGCGCTACGCCAAAGACTATCCTAACTTAATTCTTTCGGTAGGCGATACTCCAACATGTAGTGTGGTAGAAGATTTCTCGATGGTGGATGAAATTCGTCCGGGAAATTTTGTGTTTTATGATATTCAACAAACTTCCATTGGTTCTAATACTACGGAAGATATCGCTATCGCCATGGCTTGTCCGATTGTTGCGATTCACCCAGACAAAAACGAGCTCATCATGCATGGTGGAGGTGTTCACTTTGCGAAAGATGCATTTGTAGACCCTAAACTTGGAACTATTTATGGTCGAATTGTCGCTCAAACAGCAAACGGTTGGGGAGAAATTTTAGAAGGTATTTACGTAAAAAGTTTATCGCAAGAACATGGAATCCTTGCTGCTTCTGACGAAGTGATAAAAAACTACAAAGTTGGGGATGTAGTTTATATCTTACCTGTGCACTCTTGTCTGACAGCAAATTGCTTTAAGACGTATCAGTTGTTGAGTGGTGAAGTGATTGAAAGGTTTTGAGTGACGAAGTGACGTGTGACGAAGTGAAGAGTGAAGAGTTACGGAATAAAACCATATAAGGCATATAAGTTTTTTTATTGAGTGACGAAGTGATGTGGTTTACCATTGAGAAATTAAGATTGATTGATGGGGAGAAGGATTCGTTTAGATTCATTGAGAATTTGACGGTGTCAAATATGTGGTATTCAAAAATCTGACTGAGCAAAGTCGAAGTCGATTGTTATTTATCTCAATGCATCTTCAACACCTCAGACCTCCTATTATCCTCAATGTCTTAATGGTAAAATTACCCCTACCTTCACTTTTCGTTTTTCTAAAAACACCTTCAATCATCCTAAACTTCTTAATTTCTTAATGGTTAAAACAACTTTTACTTTTAACTTTATACTTTAAAACTAAAGTGCATGTTATCATTACGTAATACGATCTTCATCGGAAGTAAAAAAAGAGCAAGTTTATTCGATTTGACCATTCCTGGAGATTTCCAAGGAGATTTGATTCTATTTATCCATGGATATAAAGGATACAAAGATTGGGGGGCGTGGAATTTGATGGAACAAGCTTTTATAGAAGAAGGATTTGGTTTCTGTAAGTTTAACATGTCCCACAATGGCGGAACAACTGAAAACGGCATCGACTTCCCAGATTTAGAAGCATTTGCGAATAACACCTACTCAAAAGAGAAGTTTGATGTTCAAGCAATCTTAAACGAATTAGAAAAACACCTTAATCCCCTACCACGCATCCACTTGATGGGTCATAGTCGTGGTGGTGGTATTGCACTATTGAATGCTTCCGATAATCGTGTAAGCTCTGTAATCACTTTAGCTTCAATCTCTTCCGTGGCTTCTCGTTTCTCCGATGAAAAAATGTTGGCAGCTTGGAAGGAAACAGGTGTTCGTTATGTTAAAAACGAACGTACAAAACAAGATTTACCTCATTATTATAGCCAATACTTAGATTTTGTGGAGTATAGTAAAGAGCTAGATATTGAAAAAGTATGTAAAGAATTAAATAAACCTAATTTGGTTATTCATGGTGATAAAGATTCCTCTGTACTTATAGATGAAGGCGTTGAGATTGCACAATGGACAAACTCTCCTTTGTACACCATTGAGAATGCAGATCATGTATTTGGAAGTTCACACCCCTGGAAAAAAGATGAATTACCAGAAGCGTTAGAAGAAGTGGTAACTATCGTTAGAACGTTCATCCTAAAACAACAACCCGTTAAACTTGCAGATGAAAACACACATTTAGCGAGTCAATTAGTTGCAATGACGAAAGTGGATGGAGAAACAAAGGAAATGGAATTAGAATTTTTACTTCAAATTTCTGAGCAACTAGGACTAAACAAAGAAGATTTGATTGAATTATTTGAAAAACAAATAGCTATAACACCTCCCAAAAATGAAGTTGATCGCATCATTCAGTTTTATAGATTGTGTTTATTAATGTTTGTTGATCAAGATATTCATCATGAAGAATTAAAAGCCTTACGCAATGCTGGCATTCAAATGGGCTTAAACCCTACAGCAACTGAAGAAGTAATTAAATTAATTCAGTTGTACCCAGGAAAGGGAATTGCGGTGGAAAAATTAATTCAGATATTTCAGGTTAACCATAATTAATTATATATATATTTAATAAATACTGATCAACAAGGAGAATTTTTTTTTAGAAATTCTTCTATTTGTTTTTAAATGTTAAAAAATCACAATGAGATACTTAATCGAATTCAACTACGTTTTAACAAAAAAAATATTTAACTATGAAAACAAAAAACTATGTACTTTTATTACTGTTAACCTTAAGTGTTTTCAGTTTTAATGCTTGTTCGCATCCAAACAACAAAAAGTTTAAAATCAACGACTCGATTATGAAAAAAGAATTGAATGCAGAAGAGAAAAGAGTAATTATTAACAAAGGTACGGAAGCTCCATTTATCGGAGAATACACAGACAATTTTGAAGAAGGTGTTTATACCTGTAAACAATGTGGTAGTGAATTGTATACTTCTACAAGTAAATTTCATTCTGGTTGCGGTTGGCCAAGTTTTGATCAAGAAATTCCAGGTCGAGTAAAAAAAGTATTGGATGCAGATGGTCGAAGAACAGAAATTGTTTGCGCCAAGTGCGATGGACATTTAGGACATGTGTTCTACGGGGAAGGTTTTACGAAAAAAGACACTCGTCATTGCGTAAACTCTATTTCTATGGAATTCATCAAAAAAGAAGATGTGAAAAAAGCAGAAATTAAAACTGAGGTAGCCATTTTTGCTGGTGGATGTTTTTGGGGTGTAGAATATTATTTTCAAAACGCTCCTGGCGTTCTTAAAACACAAGTTGGGTATATTGGAGGACACAAGGCCAATCCAACTTATAAAGAAGTCTGTGCACATACAACTGGACATATAGAAGCAATGGAGGTAACTTTTGATCCTACACTTATAAATTACGAAACGTTAGCAAAATTATTCTTTGAAATTCATGACCCAACACAAGTTAATGGTCAAGGAGGCGACATAGGTGAGCAGTATTTATCAGAGATTTTTTACACTTCCGACACACAAAAAGAAATTGCAGAAAAGTTGATCCAATTATTGGAGAAGAAAGGATATAAAGTAGCTACGAAATTAAGAGAGGCTACGAAATTTTGGTCTGCAGAAAACTATCATCAGCAATATTATTCAAAAACGGGTGGAACGCCATACTGCCATTCAAGAACATCTCGTTTTTAATATGAAAAACTTAGTGTCTTTTTCACCCCTATTTGTACAGTAAAATTAATTGCACTGTAAGAATTTGAGTTTTGTGCCGTCACATTATTCGGCATGGCAATTAAATTATAATTAAAACCTAAATCTCCGAAAAGAATTCCTCTTACAAAAGCATATTGAAAACCTGCATTTCCACCCAATGCGAAACATAAAATATTACCTTTTGTAGGAATAGAAGTTGGCAAATGATAATTAGTGGTATTATAACTTGAAAGATTAACAGCGACTGTATTGTAAGAAATTGTGATGTGTTCTGCTAAATAAAATGCGAATCCAAAATCTAAATCACTTGAATAATAATTTCTCTTTCCTAATTCTAAAGTATTATATCTATAACTTAAATTACCAAGAATAGTTGAATCTGAAAAACCAATAGATGAAGTTATTGGAAAATATTCATCCTTCTCATTTTGCTTTAGTGAAGAAGATAAATTCGCATAAATTGATTGCTCATCTTCTAATTTTTCTGCAAATAAGTTCATCCCCACATAAGGATTTGTTACTGTAAAACCTTTGATTAAGTTGACACCTCCTCCTACATAAAATTGGCTATGAACTACATTAGAAAAAACTAATATAAAAAAAGGAAGAATAAGTAGTTTTTTGAGTTGAAATGAACAGTGTGCTTTCATTTATTGAGTGATTGATTTTTCTCGAAATTAAGCATTTTCCATAAAGCTTTAGTATGTTTGTTTAAAATTATCTAATTCATGGCTATTTTCTCATTTAACGGATTTATTCCTGTCATAAAAAAGTCTAGTTACGTTCATCCTCAAGCTACCATTATTGGAAACGTTATCATAGGAGAACAAGTATATGTGGGACCGCACGCTACTATTCGTGGTGATTGGGGAAAAATCATTTTAGAGGATGGTTGTAACATTCAAGAGAGTTGCACAATTCATATGTTCCCAGGTACAACTACCTTATTAAAAAAAGGAGCACATATTGGGCATGGAGCCATCGTACATGGAGGTACGATTGGTGAAAATTGCTTAATAGGCATGAACGCCGTTATAATGGATGAGGTTGTTATTGAAAACGAATGTATCATCGGTGCCCTTTCTTTTATTCCAGCAAGAACAATTATACCCTCACGAAGCTTAGTAGTAGGTAATCCAGGGAGGGTTATCAAGCAAGTTTCCGATGAAATGTTGGCTTGGAAAACAAAAGGTACTCAATTGTATCAAGCACTTCCGAGTGAATGCTATGAAACGTTAGTTGAATGTGAACCTTTGGAATTTGAAGAAGAAAACAGACCAGTACAAGAAAAAATGTTTGAAACTTGGAACAGATTGAGAAATGAGTGACGAGTGACGGAAAGGAATATGATAAAGTACGAAAATGATAAATAAAATACTAATAATTGGTGCTGGGAATGTAGCGACGAATTTAGGATTGCAATTAAAAGAAGGCGGAATAGAAATCGTTGGATGTTACAGTCGTTCTATTGATTCTACAAGTCATTTAGCTAATATACTTCACACAATTCAGTTAGTTGATTTACAACTTCTTCCTGATCATGAACTCATTCTGATTTGTGTTCCCGACGACAATATATCTTCAGTCATTTCACAATTACCTAAAGATTCAAAGATTGCTTACACTTCAGGAACTATTTCGTTACAAACGCTACCTAACTACCCACATCTAGGCGTTTTCTATCCTTTACAAACTTTTACAAAAGAAAAAATAATTGATTTAAAAACAGTTCCATTTTTTATTGAAGCAAACAATAACCTTTTTGAAAAAGAGTTGTATGAACTAGCAAAAAAAATAGGTAAACAAGCTACAGTAGCAAATTCTGAACAACGTAAACAACTGCATATTGCAGCAGTTTTTGTTAATAATTTCACGAATCACCTTGTTTATTTAGCTAAAGATCATTTAGAAAAACATCAACTTTCTTGGGAAAATTTACTTCCTTTGTTAGAGGAAACATTTGTAAAAATTAAGGAGTCAAATCCGAAGGATATTCAAACAGGTCCTGCAAAAAGAAACGACATCGGTGTCATAAACAAACACTTATCTGAACTTTCTGAGGAAACAAAAAAAGTATATAAAGCGATTACTGATAGTATTATACACACATACCATGCAAAGTTATAAAGAGAAATTACCCCAAATTACGACCATTATTTTAGATATTGATGGTGTATTAACGAATGGTGAAGTATTTGTTTTCAAAAATGAATTTGTTCGTGCAATCAATACGAAAGACGCATATGCCATTCAATATGCTAAACGTGTTGGATTAAATGTGTTGATTATCACAGGAGGAGAATCTCAAGATTTAAAACAGGCACTTGAAGACATTGGAGTTACAGAGGTTTATCTTCGATCTTCAAATAAAATTGAAATTTACAACAAAGCAAAAGAAAAATATAATTTCACTGATGCTCAAGCATTATATATGGGAGATGATATTCCTGATTACCCTGTGTTGAAAATAGTGGGTGTTGCTACTTGTCCTCAAGACGCTGCTGTAGAAATTAAACAAATTTCACATTATCAATCTCCAATCAATGGAGGTCAAGGATGCGTTAGAGACATTATAGAACAAACACTACGTTCACAAGGTAAATGGTTTCAAGAAAATGCTTTTCATTGGTAAAATTACAACTTCCAAGTTTTTTGTAGATCAGTCCAGAATTGCATATAATTTTTTTGAATATTTGCAGACCAATCAAACACATTTGTGATTGTTACAGGAGTCACAGAACGCATATATAAAGTAGTTATCACTTGTTGAACAGACATTTTATTTTCAAGTGCTAATGTTTTAATTTGTTCATGTACGTCTTCAAACGATGTTTTTAGCATCGCTTTAGAATCGATAAACTTCTCAGATACATTTGGTTCTGCTTTCGATGTAGAAATAATACCATCCGAATCAACAATTACCAATGAAAGAGGATCTTTTTGATAAAAATCTTCTGAATCCTTAGATATATCTGCTATTGTTGTAGGTTCCGTCTGTAAGAAACGAGTCAAATCATTCAATGTTGTGTTTTTCTTCGCCATCGTTTAAAATAGGGTTAATATTTCTTTGGTTATTCCAAGATACTCTTTTTCCGCGAGAATCGTACTACTTTGAGTAAACAAATTTTTCGAAGGTACGAAATTTTCCAGAATATAGGCATCCAATTGATCTAACATACCTGCAATTGTTTTATTTCGTGTTGATCCGTGTATACGGTTTGGAAGAATAACAATTTTCAAATTTTTATTAATTTCAATTGCTGGCTTTAAGTCTTCTACAGTCTGATACGTAACCAATAAATCGTTTTGAGATAAACTTGTTGGTATCAAAACTAAATCACTACCTACGCAGATTTTTTTGATACTTACATCTGTAGTTTTTCCAGCGGTATCTAAAATAATAAAATCAATCCTTTGTTTTTTATAACTTTCAATTTCGTCAGCTACCACCTGATCTTCAGAAGGCACAATTGAAAATAACTGATCTTCTTTTGCTCCGGTTTTAAATAATTCCATTTTACGTAAGGTACTTAACGTATAATTCGTATCTGTTTCTATCAAACGTACTGAATGTCCTAAACTGTGTAACATGGTCGCTAGGTTAATGGCATTCGTTGTTTTACCTGTACCACCTTTTCGACTTATAAAAGAAATTATTTTGGTCATGTTTTAAATTTTAATCTAAATTACTCCTTATTCTTACTGAATAGTTGATCATTGAGATAACATTTAAACAAAATCAATGTTAATTTCAGGTAATTATGATTTGAGTTTTCAAGAATTCTGTTTAAACGATTAAAAACTGTATATTTACACTAGATTTTGTGATACAAAAGGCTATCAAAAATAAGAAAACAACGAATATTTCATTTTTTTTTACTTTTACTAAAGTTTAATTAAATTTTATTCGTAATATTGCACTCCGAATTTAACGGGAAATTGATAAAAGAAATTAAGAATCATGGATATCATTAAACAACTTGAGAACGAATTAGTAGAAGTTAAGAACTTCCCGAATTTCAAAAGTGGTGATACAGTTATAGTATCTTATAAAATTAAAGAAGGAAACAAAGAGCGTATTCAACAGTTTCAAGGTGTTGTATTACAACGTCGTGGTTCTGGTGTTACTGAAACTTTTACAGTTCGTAAAATGTCTGGTAATATTGGTGTAGAGCGTATCTTCCCTATTGCTTCACCATTTGTTGATCAAATCGTAGTTACTAAGAAAGGTGCTGTACGTAGAGCTCGTATTTTCTACTTCAGAGAATTAACAGGTAAAGCTGCTAGAATTAAAGAAAAAAGAAGTTTCTCTACGATTAAAAAGTAATAGAAATTCAATTATATTTGAAAGACCGCTTGTTAAGTGGTCTTTTTTTTTGTCTGAAAATGTCTGAATCAAAAAAAATCAATCAAAAATTTAAAGATTCGAACCAACTCATGGTTTCGGGACTCCAATTATTTTTGGATGCACATGTTTTTATTTGGCAAAATAAATTGAAACGCTACCTACTCATTTCAGGCTTTTCCTTTTTGATTTTATTTTCGATAAGTATTCAAGGTTTGTTACATTGGATTGATCTAAATGAAACTTGGATTACCAAATGGTTACTCAATCAAGGTGCAAATTATATCAAATTATCCAAAACGGAATTAAAATATGGTATCAATGGAATCTTTTGGTTGGTTCGACATTCAATAAACGCAAATAAAGATTCATTTTTTACTAGTATCTTTTTAATCATAGGCACCCCTTATTTCTCTATGATTAGTAGAAAAGTACATCAACTCTTGCTGACACATCCAAAACGTGAAAATTTTGGTTGGACAGCTGAAATTTGGCGTGGAATTAAATTATCACTCCAAAACTCCTTTAAACAGTTTGGACTCATCCTTATCATTACCGGTCTTTCGTTTATTCCAGTTATTTCAATTCTTACGCCATTGATGACTTTTATTGTACTTGCATATTACAACGGAATCTTAATGATGGATTATTCATTAGAACGCAATGGATTTACGATTCAGGAAAGTCGTTTGATCTACAAACAAAATAAATCCTTGTTATTTTCATTAGGACTTGGATTTATGTTTATTCTGTTAATTCCTGTTATAGGATGGTTTTTAGCGCCAACTTATGCCTTAGTCGGTGGTGCGCTTATTTATAAAAACTATATTCAAACAATAGATAACACCTCTTTGTAGAGTGTTTCATAAAGCGGCAAAACTTGTTCAATTCTGAAACCTTGTGCATGATTCCATGCTTGTTGTTTAAATCGTTGTAAAACTGTAATATCTTCGACAATTAACTGTGCGTTTTTCGCCATATCTTCTACATCACCCACATTTGATAAATACCCCGAGTATCCATGCTTATTTACTTCCGGTATACCTCCAGTATTGGAAGAAATTACAGGGACGCCAAGCGCCATTGCTTCCAAAGCAGCCAAACCAAAACTTTCCGTTTCAGAAGGAAGAATAAACAAGTCGCTGATTTGTAGTACTGGACTAGTATCACGTACTTTTCCTACAAAAATTACACGATGGCAGATTTTCAATTCACGCGCTAAACGTTCTGCTGTACTTCGTTCTGGCCCATCGCCAGCAAATAGTAATTTAGAAGGAACTTCTTCGTTTAATTTAGCGAAAACAGTAACAACATCTTCCACCCTTTTCACCTTTCTAAAATTGGATATATGGCAAATAATACGCTCCTCGTCTAAAGCATATTTTCTTCGCATTTCCATGTCTTGTATTGGAAATTCGTTTGGCACATGGATAAAGTTTGGTATGACATGTATTTCTCGCTCAGTCGCAAAATGTTCGTAGGTATCATTTTTTAAACTTTCCGACACCGTTGTTACAGCATCCGATTTATTCAAACAAAAAGTAATCACTGGTTCAAAGGAAGGATCTTTTCCGACAAGGGTTATATCTGTTCCATGAAGTGTAGTGATAAACGGAATGTGTATCCCTTGTGTTTTTAAAATTTCTTTAGCCATATATGCAGCTGAAGCATGTGGGATTGCATAATGAACATGTAACAATTCTAACCCCTCATACTTCACAACATCTACAATTTTTGAGGTCAATACAGTCTCATAGGGTTGGAAATCGAACAGAGGATAATCCGAAACGGATACCTCATGATAATAAATATTCTCTCTAAAACTACCTAAACGTACTGGTTGAGAATACGTAATAAAATGTATTTCGTGACCTTTTACTGCTAAAGCTTTTCCTAATTCCGTAGCCACAACACCACTACCTCCAAAGGTGGGATATAAAACAATTCCGATTTTCATAAATTACTTTTTAGTACGTTTCATTACTGCTTTATATATGACCTCTTGAATGTTTGTACGCACATTCATATCTCTAATTTTCCAATTTTCGGCACTTGGACACACGCGGTTGGATAAAAACACATAGTTAATTTTATGAATAGGATCCGCCCATGCAAAGGTTCCCGTAAATCCTGAATGACCAAAACTTTCTGCAGAAACCAATTCACAGGTTTGTCCTTTTTTACTTGGTGTTGGCT
>CANCJF010000102.1 GCA_947378245.1 Bacteroidota bacterium | reverse complement strand
CCTCGTATAGTGTTGTAATTGCTAGAGATAATTCATTGATCGTTGTTTGATGGTCCTTCATTTCCACAGCTATCCCACATTTTTCGGTAATAAATTCGCCTGGTCCGCAGTTGTCTAAACATACCACCGGTAATCCAAAGGATAAAGCTTCTGCAACAACCATACCTGCTCCTTCATGTGAAGGAAAAAGAAAGACGGATGCATCTTTGTACATTTCTAACAGATCTTTACGGTCTATCCATTCAATAAAAGTTACGTTTTGTTCAATTTTTTCATCTTTACATAACTGTTTATATAATGTAAGCTCTGGACCACTTCCAACAATTTTTAGGGAAATATTACGCGTGTCATCAACACTTTTTAAGAATTTCGAAAATGCTAAAATGGTCAAATCAAAACCTTTAAGCGGAACCAATCTACCTGCTGAAATTAGTGTGAAAGAATCTTTACTTCTCCCTAAATCGCATCCAAAATCTTCTGTGGCAACAGACGGTATAACGGAATTTCTTCCAGGTTTTAAAGGTAGATGGTCTGCAACTGATTTGTTCATACAAACAACAAAACTTGCCTTGTACGAAGTGCGATTTAACGCTAATGATGCATTCCAAAAGAAGAGTTTAACCGCCCAAGTTAGACGGTCTTTGATAAAATAACTTTTTTTATACAGTTTAAAATATTGACTAGGAATTAATGGATGATGTCCTACTGGTCCCCAAACAAATGGTTTGTTTAGTTTCCATAAATAACTAGGAGTCCAATCATTATGAAAATTTACATTGTGAACAATGTCATATTTCACAGTTTGTTTTTTAATGAACCCAACAATTCCTTTTTGCCACATCCAATAATAGAGCATAGCACCTCGTCCACCTTTTTTCCAAAAACGCATCCAATAGGGGAGGTCGAAGTACAAAAATGTAATGTTAGCATAAATTTCCGAAGGATTTTCAAGCATGTATTTTTCGATGTGTGTCTGATTGTTTTCACGTGTGATTGCGATCACTTTATTTAAGCGTGCAATTTGACATACAAAATTCCACCCCATACCATCCTCTGAACCTTTATATGGGTTTACAGCATAAGTAGTTGCTAAAATTGTTTTACTCATCTCGACTTTTTAATAATTTAGCAGGTACACCACCAATAATACTATTTGCTGGAAACGATTTGTTTACAACAGCACCTGCAGCTATAATAGAACCAGCTCCAATTTCAACCCCATCTAATATTGTAACTTTACTTCCAATCCAACAATTATTACCTATTTTGATTCCTTTTCGCGTAACACCTTGATGACGTATTGAAACGTTTATATCTTCATACACGTGATTTTCAGGGTGACAGCTCAAGTATTGACCAACGATACATTCATCGCCAATTTCTAAACCACCCGCACCACCGAGGTAAGCGAATTCACCAATTCCAACATTGTTTCCAATTTTGATGTAATCACCTACTTGATTGAGAGAAGTAGATACAATAATTCTACTAAAATCACCAATTCCAACATTGTTCCCTAAGGTAACTCCATTTTTACTCAAAGCACTGATGTATACATGGTTTCCAAGTTTTAGAAACTTCCCAAATTTGATTTTTGGGGCATTAAAAAAGTGGACATTTCTACCTAATAGAGCAGCTTTTGGGTTTTTACCTAGTAAAATTAATTTCAATCCACGTAACATACTCCACGCTTGATTCCATAGAAATTGAAACAATGCATAATCATTTAATCCTTCATCAAATTTGAAGTTTGGATTACGAAATTGGATGATTTTTTCAAAAATTTTCTTCATCTATTTCAATTTTGTATTGATGTTTTTCATTATGAAGTCTATAGTCGTGTTTAGATCGATGTTGTTCACTAAATGATAGTTTTGTTTCTTCTTACGTGACTCGAATTTGTCGAACAGGTTTGAATATTTCTCGGTCAATTCTGTAATAGTTTCTGCTGAAAGCTCTTGTTTACGTTTAAGAATAATTTCAGGGTCAGCATATAAAAAGAAATTCAAATCTGGCGTAAATACGAAGTTGTATCCAAATTTTACAATTCCTTCGTTGATATTAATATTACTTCGTTTTGCATCATTTATAAAATCGTAGTAGTATCTGTCATACAATACAATGATTCCTCTGTATTTGTATTTGAAGTTGATGTAGAATTGACCTACGAAATAATCAAAATAGTAATATAAAAAGCGAACTAAAGAGGAAATCGAACTTTTGTTATTTCCTTGTCGTGGTAAACGATTGGCTGCATCTTTTTCAGCTTGTTCTTTCCCTTTAGTTATTGCACTCAAAATAGGGAGTAGGGAAGGTCTATGTCTAATAACAACCACTTTGCGACGTAATCTTTTTTCGATTTCGTGTTTGATATTTTCAATAATCGTGGATTTTCCAGCGCCATCTACGCCGCTAAAAGTGATGATAATTCCTTTGTTTGACATAAGTTGTTTGAGTGTGTCTCGGTAATAATTTATTTTATTCAGGGTATAAGATAGGAATTTGTTTTCTTTCCATTGATTTAATTCACGTATTAATTTTTCGCGTTTTAATTTATCATACAAGAAATAATCTTTGAGAACCTTTTCCAATTTAGAGTTTTCTGGATTTAGAAATTCGGTAAAATGATAATACTTTTCTGGCACGATGGATTCATTTAAACCATAAAACATGCCGATGTAGTGAGCAAGGTCATTTCCATGCATCACATTTACGCCATATTGATTTGTTTCTTTGCGATCAAGCACTTTTGAAGCTTTTAGAAAAATTAGTTCTTTTCGTTTAAATTTCCAGATAAAATCTAAACTTAATAATGATCCATTTCTTAAAACCAAATGTGTTGAATCCATGAAAGATTTGTGTATCGTATTGTTTTTCAAAACAAGAAAATGAGCAGATAAAAATGCCTGTATTTCTTTTCTTTTTGATTTTTTTATGCAAAAATCGATGTCAGAATATTCACTTAATTGTTCTGGTTCACCGTCATGAAATTTTACTGTCGTATAGTTTTTAGCATGAAGAAAATCGAATAAATCGATAATCATCAATTGACGATCATTTACCCCATCACTTAATACATCTGAAATAGCTTCATTCCATGTGTTTAATAACCAGTGTATCTGTACATGCCAATCAATCTGTTTCGAATAAATTTCTAGGTAGTGAACCGTATTTGCTAATAAATAATATTTTAAATATTTGGCAACTGATTTTTCACGTCCATTCGTCCAAAATGCAATAACCTCTGTTGTAATTATAGCATCGATTTCTGCACGAATTACTTTCCAAGGTTTACGATCGATTAAGATTCCTTTTTGGATGATAAAATGAAAAGCATCGAATCCAATCGGAGCATGGGGATTAGCAAGTTCCCAGTCGTATAACGCGATTTTGTCACCATCTTTATACATGTTCCATGGTGTGAAATCACCATGACTAAAACCCAGATGTATTTCTTCATTTTGAGAACTTTCTCGTAATAATCTTAATTTTTTTAATATTCCGCGTGGAATTCTCGCATCTTTAAGCTCATCGATTTTAACAAAATTTGTATCGATGTTTATTCCATCAGAGAATATTTTCCAGTCAACTACTTTTTGATCAATTGCATTGATTTCTTTTAGCGACTTTATATGAATGTTTTCCAGTGAATTATAACGAACAGAAAGCGTTGAGATATCTTCAATTTCCAACCAATTTTCGATAGAACTTTTAATTTTAGGAATATAGAAATTAGCACTTTTTAAAGTTTCGACTTTACGAATCGTACTTTCTTCATTGAGTATGATTCGTTTTGACTGGTCTGTTGTTGCAACTTTAAAGAAACTATTTCCATTTTCAGTTTCTTGAAAAACAAGCATTTTATTATTTGGTCCAACCGTTCCTGTGAAAATTGCCCAATTATTTTTAGTTAAATCAATGATGTGAGGTTTATCTGAAATTGGTTTAATATAAAGTGTTTGTTTTTTGAACGCGAATCCTTGTAATTTAAACGTGAAAATGAGTTTAATAATTTTAGCGAATAATGAAGAACGAAGGTTGTTCACCATGTAAAATTTCAAGAAAAGAGGTGTTTTTGCATTTATTGGGCAAATCCAACGAGGGGTACCATCAGGGTTATTTAAAACTACAAAAGTCACTTTGTTTTGTTTATCCTGTTGCTCGTCAATACAATAATTTAGATGTTTTAAACTATTTTTCATATATCTTGAATTAGGTCTGGTCGTCTTTTCTTTAATTGTATTTTTTGTGTTGCGGTAATGATATCTGATTTTTCAAATGAAATATAGAAGATAATCAATTGAAAAAATAAAATTCCATAATTTGATTCACCAAAGATACCGAATTCTGTTACTGAGTTGATAATTAAAGGGATAAGTAAGCAGTAGAGCATTAGTTTTACATCTTTCTTTTCTCTAGAAATTCCTCTAAATAAAAAGCTTAATTGAAAAGCAACAATTGTAATACCAACGAAACCAAGATTAATCAATACTTGCATGAAGGTATTATGCGTCATTTTCCCAGCGTAAGTATTAGCACTTTGAAAGGCATCCGTGTAGTCGATTCGCATAAATCCAAAGCCGAGTAGTGGTTCTCGAGGAAGTCCTTCATTAATTAAAGCTGTCCAGAAAGGAAGACGACCGGTCATGGATAGTACCTCTTCCATACGACTACTATCTCCATCTTTAAAGATGATTTTATTGACAGCTATCGGCATGACTACCATTAATACTACTACGACTGCAATTTTTATTCGCGCATCATTTAGTTGTTTTAGGTGGAATCCAATAATTAAAAAAGCACCAATCAACGAAGAACGCGATCCAGTTTCTAACAAGCAATAAAATAAAATTAATAATTTAAATATAGTCCAACCTACATAGTGTTTTCGGTAAAATTCGAACAATAAACCTGCAACGCCTAATCCAGCTAACATTCCCAATTCGTTTGGGTTCATGAAATATCCACCTAAACGAGCTTCTTCACCACCATTGGTTAATCGATAAAATGAATCTGGGTCGACCCACATACCTATAATAAATACTAGGATAAGAACGAATACTGTATTTCCAACAAGGTTGAAAAATCGAATATTATGTCCAGGAAAAAATTCATCCAGGATATAGATACTCTTAATGAAAAAATAACAAAATATAGTCGTTTGAGCCGTCATGAACCATTGTAGCGCACTATAACCAACATCAGTACTCCATAAAAAAGATAAAAAACCTAAACCAAGGTAAGAAGCATATAACAAAATCGATAAATGGTTTTTCCATTTCAAGTTATCTACAGCTCCGTAATTTATGATTTTATCATAGATAGCATAACTAGCAAAAAGTACACCAATACGACCTACTAATTTTATAGCTCTGGTAATAGCCACATTTTCACTCCATGTAAAAAAACAAGCAGTCATCAGTAGTAAAATTAAGAACAACTGAAAATTGATTTTTTTAAGGAATTTAGAGTGATCTACTGTCATTTTTTAGCAATAAAGTTCATCTAATTTAGTAACCAATGTATCCCAATCAAAAGCTTCCTGAACAAGAAGTTTGGCATTACTTGATAAATTCTCCATAGCTGATGTATTCCAAATCTTGAATAAACTTTCAAATGCCATTACAAGTTCATCAATACTTTCATCCGTGATTGCAATTCCTGCATTGTATTTTGAAATATAGCTCGCAATATTTGTTGCTTGAGTCACCACACTTGGTATACCCAAAGCACACGCTTCTAAAACCGCTGTTGGAATACCTTCGTTTCGTGAAGGATGCGTAAAAATTGTCATCTGACTTATCAATTCGTCTTTTTCCAATCCAAATTTACTGCCAAAGAATTTTACGTGCGATTCTAGGTTGTTTGTTTTTACTAATTCTTCTAAAGTTGATTTTTCCTTACTGTCTCCTACGATCCATAATTCAGAATTTGATGCTTTGTCACTAAATTCTTTATATGCTTCAATCAATAAATCCAAGCCTTTTGTATAAATATCTAATCGACCTACAAATCCAATGATAAATGTTTCCTGGTTCGTTTGTTTTGTCGGTAAATCATTTGCTATTTCAAATCCATAGGGTAATAGAAATGATTTTGTATTTGGATAAAGTTCATTCAGTCCTGAAACCTCACTTTCACCTAATGAATGAATACGTTTTGCGTGTTTTAGTAAGGTTTTTTCGAATAAACTAAAATATAATTTTTTAGTGATTCCACTTCGTTTCATTGCTATCGTATTGTATGCACCATGCGGCGTCAATACATAAGAAATATTGTGTTTTGATAAAAATCGTGCAAGCGAAGCATACATTGGTACCCAACCACCATGTAAATGAATGACAGCAGTTTTATTGAGTTCAATCAATGCTTTTTTAAGATTTCCATCGATTTTAAATGGATTTTTATGTGCTTGAAAAAGAACAGTTGTAAAATTACGCTCTCCATAATTATGGATTAAGTCTTTGGTTACACCCCATACAGCTACATTTTTTCCTCCATTCTGTTGACGTGTAGCCATTTGGTAGACCACTTTATTCACCCCATTCATACGTTCAGGATTTGCTTTACCAAGAATCAAGTGAATTATTTCCATAGCACAAATTTGTTTTTAATAAGAATGTATTGCCAGTAAACAAGCGTTATAATTTGAGAGGCAATCAATCCAATAATAGCACCATTTACATGAAATTCTTTCAATAAATAACGGAAAGAGATTAGACTGAAAATCAGTGAAAAAACGTAACCTGCAAAGAAGCGACTATTTAATACCAGCATTCGGATGGACAAACGTATTGGATAACCAATAAAAATGAATACATATAAAATTGACATACCTTGAACGATGTAAGCGAATTCTTGGTATTTAGCTCCACCTACCAGTACAATAATTTGCTTTGCAAAAATGAAAAGAATGGTAAGAATTACTCCGAAAATTACACCTGATTTTTTGGTGATTCCAAGTAAATATTTTTTTGCATCCACTTGCGAAACGGCAAGTTTACGAGCTGCTTCGGGTAATACAAAATTTTCAAAAGTTTGAAGTACTAAATTGAGTAACCCAAATAGTGTTTGAACCAAACGAAATGCACCTAATGCTGTTTTTCCGAAATAGTAACCCGTTGTTACGATGAATAAGTTACTTGACCACCATTGTGTTAATGTAGTTAACAACAACCAGCTTCCTTGTTGGATATGCATATTCAGGTATGTTTTCCAGGTAATTAGATTTCGTAACGTCGGTTTGATTTTTAATATTGAAATGACACATGCAGGAATGTAGCACAAACCAATATAATACATTGTTGTTTCAAAGGAAAGTGAATGACTTAAAAATACATACGTAAGTATCGAAATATGTGCAAGTGTTGTTACAACATCAATAATAAATGCACCTTTAGTATCTGCTTGAGCTAAAAATAATTTACGGAAATAGTCATGTAATAAGAATCCTATAAAATAAATTATCACACCATAACCAAGTTTTGTGAAATCCTCTAAGAATGCGAAATCAAATCCCATGAGGATAGCAAGTCCAAAAGATATAACTCCAACTAGTAAAAGTTGAGTTGTAAAGTTAAACGAAATGTAGCTTTTTTGATCATCGATTTTCCCTAAAGAAACTTGAAGCGGTTGAATTACCACAGCGTTTAACAAACTAACAATAGCATAATTAAACAGCGTAATTGAAGAGTATAATCCAAATTCTTCTGGTTCAAATGTACGAGCTAATAGCACAGTGATTAAAAAACTACCACCACTAAATACAGCTTGATCTGCCAGTACTATCGTGTTTTTATTTATAAACTTGCTCATTTCTGGTTTATCTTCTGCGGAAAATATAGAATTCCTTCAATAGATTTGGTGTGTAGTCGTATCGATTTAATAAGAAATTCATGTAAGGGAATTTATATTCATCGTTTAATACTTCGGTTTCTAATATTCGTTTTTTTGGAGTCAAACGAGTATCAACAACCATAAAGTTTACATCCGAAATACTCATTAATAATTTTGCTTTAGATTCATCTTCTAAACTTTCATTTAGTATAATGATGATATCTATATTTTTTTGATAGTCTTTTAAGAGTTCTTCCATTTTTCCTTTCGTGAAGGAATTGTACACTGGATTAACAAGTGTACGCAATTCAATATTTTCAACGATTAAAAGTTCGTCGTTTGCTAATTTTTTGAAATATTTCAATTGATTTGCAACATCAATAAGTAGTACTCTTCTACCTTGAGTTGCAAAAGCTTTAGCTAAACAAAATGCATTGAAATCTACACCTTCGATACTTCTGAAAGCAGTCATACAGATAATAGATTTATCTTTTACAAGTCCTTTTATTTCCAGTTGAAGAGCTTCTTTTAAGAAATGTTTTGCAATGTCCTCATCAGAAGTATACTTCGGTGTTAACATAGAAACAGGTATTGTAGATATTGCTTCAATCGTTTGTACATCATTCACTTTTGCTTTTACTTTATGAACGATATAGATGAATAGAATGGAACCGAACATTCCTAAAATTGCAGAAATAATTATAATTACCGTTCTATTTGGAGAAACTGGATCAAGTGGAACTTCACCTGGAGCAATTATTTTGTGGAAAGCCATTTTTGCTGCAGCAGCAATTTCAGCCTCAATTTTCCGTTCATTTAGGAAATTATACGTTTGTTGGTATATATTAAATTCACGATTTAGATCATTTAAAATACGTTCTTTCTCTGGTACAGTTTTGAAAACTTTTTCAGCATCACGGATATCAGCAGTTAAGTTTTTATTTTTAATTTCAAGGTTTTGACGACTGTTTTTTATACTTTCAGTAAGATATGAGCTTAAATCATGAATTTTTTCATCAATGACAGTAATGTGTTCGTCTTTTGGAGTGTAAATTAATAGTAATTCTCGTTTTTGAGCTTGAAATTCTTTTATTTTCTTAATTATTTCAGACGAAAGTGCATCCGTAAACTCTTCAAAATTTGGAGCAAGATCCATGAAGTTTTTACCATTTTTCACATAACGATCTACTTCACGAATACCTTCTAGGGTCATTTTTAACTTAGTTTGTTGCATTTTAAGTTCAGAAACTTTTTTCAAATCCGTTTCTGTTTCTTGAAGAATGTTAGTGATTCTTCTGTCGTCGCGATAGTTTTGAATTTTATTTTCTGATCCTGTAATTTTTTTGATGGTATTATTGATTTGTCCATCTAAGAATTCAACAGTTAAGTGCGCAGCTCTGTATTTTGTTTCGATATAATCCGAGATATAAACTTTTGCCAATTCGTTGACAAATAAAGAAGCTTTTTTAGGATTTGCGTTTTTATATGTGATACGAAGGATTGGAACATCTTTATCAACAGAAGTAATATTGAGATTTTTTGATATATTTCTGTATAATTTTTCAGGACTAAAAATTTCGAATTTATAATGATCAACCACATGAAGATTTGGGTTTTCAGCAAGTAAATTTTCATTTAAAGAAATAAAAAATGTTCCCATATCCGTATTAATGATATCTCCGAGAGTACCTTTAATTTTACGTTTAGAATTTGGTAAAGTAAGTTCGTAACTTTCTTTATTGATCACTTGAACATCTATTAACTGATCGAATGATTTTTCAGAAATATTAAAACATTTAACAATGATTGGTGAGTTTTCATATAACTCAACAGTTTTTATTTTTCCTACACGATATATTTCAATGTTAAAATCAAGATTTTCAACTACTTTATTGATAAGTAATTGAGATTTTACCACTTCAATTTCAGCAGCAATTTTGTTTGCACTACTAAAAACTTCGAATTCTTTGAATAGGTTGTTTGCAGGTACTCCTTCATCCAGTTCTGCTAACTTTAACTTAGCAGTACTTTCATACATTGGAACCGTATAATTCAAATATGTCTTTGCTAAAAACACACCGACAATCATTGCAAGAATGATAAGTGGTAGCCCTCTTAAATAAGGTTTTAGCATACGAAAATTTTCTTTCATTCGAATTATTTAGAAGTCGTTGTGAATAATTTATAGACTAAAACAAATGCTGAGACAGATGCTGTGAAAGGTACAATTGTAGCTATTCGTTTATCAAATTCTTTATTGCGTTTTGAAGGTACGATTACGATATCTCCTGGATAGAGTTGAATGTTTTTATTGAAGTAATCTCCAGATCGAGTTATATTGAGAATAGCATTAACAACACTGTCACCTGAAGGACGAATTACTTTGATATGTTTTAAGTCAGCATAAAAGTCAAAACCACCACTTTTAGTAACTAGTTCAAGCAGTGTGTTTCTATCTTTATCAACAACATGAACCTGAGGTGCTCTCAATTCACCTAATAACGTGATTTCTTTGTTTAATATTTTAACATCAACGATTGGATTTTTTATCCATTCACCTACGTGACTTTGTAAGGTATCTTTGAATTGAGTTACAGTATAATTAAGAATATTAAAACTTCCTATTTTGGGAATTTCAATCATTCCGTTTGCATCCACCATTAACCATTTACCATAAATTTCATTGGAATTGTAAACACCATAAATTGAACCTACACTTAATTCGTCTTGTCCCCAAACACTTATGCTTATTTTATCATTTTTACGAATTTTATATTCGTAGTCTTTGTTGTAAGCGAATAATACGTCGAGTGGAGCAGAAGTAGCTACTCGTAGTTCTTTTCTAGAATTCATCAATACATTTGCAGTCCTACAAGATGCAAGCATGGAACCTAGTAAAAAAAATAAGAAAATATTCCGAATCATTATTTGAATAGACGCTTAAAAATACTTGGTTTTGAACTATCTAGTAAATCTCGTACATCTATAATTTTTTGGAGTACTTCTTTAATTTTAGATTGGTCATCATCACCTTTTTCTAAGTAGTCAAAGGCTCCTTGTTTTAATGAATTTACAGCAGGTTGAATATCACCTTGAGCAGAAATCATTACTACAAAGATATTTGGATTATTACGTTTTATTTTGTTAAGTACCTCAACACCAGATA
>CANCJF010000101.1 GCA_947378245.1 Bacteroidota bacterium | reverse complement strand
TCACCAGCTTCTTCATCACCATGGTCATCTTCTGCAGCAACGACTATTGCAACTTTTACTAGTTCTGGTCAGACAGCAACTGTTACAGGTGTAGCTCAAGGAAATACAGATGTAACATATACAGATGATAAAGGTTGTTCAGGAAAAGTAACAGTAGCGATTACTGTACCAGGATGTAATACAATTACAAATGGTACAGCTCCACAATCCATTTGCTTAAGTGGAGATCCTGCGGCAATGACGGTTTCTACTACTGAAACCGGGGTTAAAGGGATTAGCTTTGTAGCATACTCTTCACTTGCAAGACCAGCAGATGCAAATGCTATTTACAATGGGGTTGGTACTACAGGGGTTAAATTGTCAGATGTAGATCCTATTGGAGGAACTGCAACTTTTGATATTCCTTCCTTTGGTACGACAGGATCAACAACTTTTCCGCTACCAGGTGATTATTTTATTTATGCGATTTTAACTAACCCTACTGTTGTTGGTTGTAGACCATATATCGAAATGAAAATAACAATCACAGACAGTACAAAAGTGAATGGTTTAACAGCTTCTACCGTTACTGGAAATACGACCACATTTACCTGGGGTGCAAACCCTGCAGTAAATCAATGGGGTATTGAAACTGCATTCACAACGAATGCTGCAACTACTCCAGCTTGGGTAGCAGCACCAAATTTACCAAATACTGGAGCTGGAAGTTTTAACGTGCCAAATATTCAGTTAGGTCAAACCGCACACTTACGTATCACGCCAAAAGATGTAAACGGAAATCCAGTAGCTTGTTCTAAATCTGCTACTGCATCGATTACGAATCCAAATTGTACAAAACCAATTCCAGCACCTTTGACTCTTAGTGTACCATCAGTATGTGAAGGAGGCGCAATAAGTGTAATTGGGGGTATCGACGCTACCTCAGTGTTAGCTAACTTTAAATGGCGTGTATCTTTAGATGGAACAAATTGGTTGGATGCCACTGGACCAGATTATAATTTAAGTGTACCAACAACTTTGACAATTCCAGTAACAAAAATAGGGATGAATCATGCATTAGTTAAATTGATTGTAACAGATCAAGCAACTGGAGTTTGTAAAGATTCAACAGCTACAATACCATTATTAATTAATGAGTTTCCGAATGCAACAATATCTATTAACCCTGATCCAGCTGTATTGTGTGTAGATCAGAATCAGTTAATTACAGTTACTATGATTGGAGCAAAAGGAAGAGGGCCGTATGTTTTTGATTATACACTTGATGGTACAGCAAAAACTGACTCTTCATTAGTGAGTGATGGTACGGGTGTGTTATCATATGATTTTAATACGAGTAAACAAATCGTTGACTCTACATTTATCCTTACCAAGGTAACTGACAAAAACGGTTGTTTCAAAGCGATTACTAGTAATAATTCGGTTAAAATGCAAGTAATTCCTGCGCCACAGCCAGTATTTACTGCTGATCGAACTGTAGGATGTTTTCCTTTTGATGTAATTTTTACAGATAAATCTACCACTTTAAATACTTCTGTTGAATGGGATTTTGGAGATGGTAGTCCAGTTTCTAAAGAACAGGGAATAACGAAATACACATTCAAAAAAGCAGGTGATTACACAATTTCCTTTAAGTCAATATTAAATGGCTGTTGGGATACTATGCAAAAAACGAACTATATACACGTAAAAGACCGACCAATTGCTCAGTTTTCTCCAAAGAAAACAAATGTCAGTATGATTGATCCAGTAATTACATTTGACAACGCATCCTCAAATAATGCAGTATATTTTAAATGGATTTTTGGTGATGGAACACAAATTTCTTCGGAAAAAAATCCTACACATACCTTCATTGGTTCCGGAAAAAATGATTTACCAGCACCAGGAAATTACGTTGTTCAATTATATGCATTCGTAAACAATGATTGTTGGGATTCAATTAGCAGAACGATAACCATTGACGATGAACAAATATTTTATATTCCAAATACATTTACACCAGATGGAAATGAATTTAATAATGTGTTCCAACCAGTATTTACAAGTGGTTATGATGCTCAAAATTATCATTTCGAAATCTATAACAGATGGGGTGAGTTAATTTTTGAAACTTACAATCCTGCCATTGGTTGGGATGGTACTTATGGAGATAAAGTATTAATGTCCGGTACATATACTTGGAAATTACAGTTTAAAGAGAAGATGACCCAAAAAGAACATTACCTCACTGGTAGCGTAAACTTAATAAAGTAATGAATATAAAGGCTGTCTTTTAAAGACAGCCTTTTTGATTATTAATTGATGCGATGATTACAAAACCCTTACAAATACTAAATGCCTCTGCAGGCAGTGGGAAAACGTATAACCTTGTTCAAAAATACCTTAAATTGATTTTATCAAATTCTGGTGATAAAAGCTTTAGCAACGTAATGGCAATGACTTTTACCAATAAAGCGGCATTTGAAATGAAACAAAGAATCCTTGATGCGTTGGATGAAATTTCTTCGGTAGATAATATTGAAGGTAAAAGAAGGGAGAAAGGCTTGCAAAAAATTAAACAACTAAAATCAGAATTAAATATTTCGGAACCCGAAATTATCTTACGTGCTAAAAATACACTTAAACAAATTTTGCATCAATTTGAAGATTTTCATGTAATGACTATTGACAAGTTTAACCTGCGTTTAATTCGATCGTTTTCTAAAGAATTAGACCTGCCAATAGATTCAAAAATCGTGTTGAATGAAGATGAGGTCCTAAATGAAATCATCGAAAAATTAATGGATAGCATCGATGAAACAGATAATATGATCTCTTCGTTAATAATTAATTATTCAAAAGAGAAATTAGAGGATGAAGAAACCTGGAATTTCCAAACACAATTAAAAGGCTTTGCAACAATATTGACCAATGAGAAATATTTCAAACAAATTGAGTTATTAATCAACCAAGATTATTCAAAAAATGCATTTGTTTCACTTAAAACAACTATAAAAACACTGGAAGAAACAATTTCACTGAAGGCTAAAGAGTTGTATGATGTGTTTTCAACGCTGGACGAAAAAGAATTGCCAGGAGGTTCAACTTCAGGGAATGCGTTTCGAAAGCTAATATCCAATAAATTGTTTGCAGGTGATGGTTTTGATAACGGCTTTTTTTCTGAAGCAATGTTGACTAAAATTGAACATGGAACTAAGAAAAATCAATTTCCAGAAGAATTAAAAATAAAAAGTTTAGCATTTAACCAATTCTTTGAGATAAATGCGTCCGAATTTTTTTTACTCAAAGCAGCCTATAAAAATTTTTATAATATGGCGCTTTTACAATGTATTTCGAAAGAGTTAGAAGGAGTACGTGAGACAGACAAAATTCTAAGAATTTCAGAATTTAATAAATTAATATCTGATTTAATACGGGATGAAAATGCACCGTTTATCTACGAACGAATAGGGAATAGATTTAAACATTTTCTACTAGATGAATTTCAAGATACTTCTAGACTTCAATGGCAAAATATTGTGCCTTTGTTGGAAGAATCAATTTCAAATAATAATGATAACCTCATAGTTGGAGATGCTAAGCAGTCTATTTATCGCTTTAAAAATGGCTTAGCAGAACAATTTGTTGCCCTTCCAGCGCTATATAATCCAGAGAAAGACAGTAAAACAGAAAGACAATCCCATTTTTTTCAAGAGATGGGTGAAAAAAGAGCATTGACAAGTAATTATCGCTCAGCACAGTTGATTGTAAAATTTAACAATTTGTTTTTTGAAAACATTCAAACGTTTATTTCAGAAAAACATAAAGAATTTTACACAGATGTTTATCAAGATCCGAAAGGTGAAGATGGAGGTTATGTTGAGGTATTGTCAAAAGAAACGAAAGACGATGTAAAAGGAGTAGTCATTAATCAATTAGTCAGTTGGGTTGATCAAATTATCAATGATGGGTATGAGTGTGGTGATATTTGTATCTTAGGAAACACAAAGAAAGAATGTAATGCTTGGGCAATTGAATTATCTAAAAAATACAAAGTAGTTTCAGATGACAGTTTACTGGTTAATTCAGATCAATATGTTAGACTTTCAATTGCTTTTTTAAAATGGAGGATGAATCCAAAAGGAGAATTAGAAGCTAAACGATTCTGTGAAATGTATTTTTCATGTTTTTCAGAAAATGAAATTGAAAGCCAAAATAGATATTGGAAAACGTATAAAAATAAATCGGATAAAACCGTAACTTATTTCGATACAAATCATTTTATTGTAGATGTGTTTGGTTCAGAAGAAAATTTCTTATTCAAATACGATAGTTTATATATGCTAATTCAAGTGTTTTTTAAAAATTTGAAATTAAATGAGTTGAATAATACATATTTACATCACCTGTCTGATATGTTACATAATTTTGATGTGGTTTTTGGACCTAATATTGAGCTATTTATGGAAGAATATGATCGAAATGGTAAAAAGAGTGCAATTCAAATTCCTGAAAACAAGGATGCTATAAAAATTATGACAGGTCATAAATCGAAAGGATTAGAATTTCCAATTGTCATTCTTCCAAATGTTGATTTTAACTTAGATTCAACCCATGCAAGGTATTTGATAGAGGATAAAGGGTATTTTTTATATACAGGTTTATCTACAAAAAGTCCGATAAAAAGTATTTCCAACTTTACTACAAATGAGAAAAGTCACAACTTCATAGATAAATTAAATCTCTGTTATGTGATGATGACTCGCCCAATAGAAAGATTATACATTGGAAATTTCTACCAAAAAAATAATTTTGGACAAATATTTCATCAAACAATATCTAATTTGGATGTTTCAAGTTGGACTAAAATGGAACATGACGAATTATTCATCATTGGAAATAAAAGTTTAACAGTCAAAGATAGTATTCAATTACGAAGTTCTGATTTTACTCCTGTTAACGTGAATGATCGATTATGGTTTCCTGATATTTCAATAAATACCAATTTATTAGAAGAGGAATCAGATTTAAATAAAGCTAGAAGGTATGGTAATCAACTTCATGAGGCTTTGTCATCGATACATGCTAGTGAAAACATTTCTGATACATTAAGTAGATTACAAAAAGAAGGAGTAGTGGAAGTCGAATTCTATACGCGTATTGAGCAAGAATTAAATACAATTTTAACATTTCTACCCTATAAAGAAATTATTTCAGATGCACTAAAAATTAGTAACGAACAATCAATTATTATTGGACCGAATGAAACAAAAAGACCCGACAAAATTATTTTCAAAGAAAATGAAACTATCGTTCTTGATTTCAAAACTGGAGCATCGACGATAAAAAATGAAAAACAAGTAGCTATGTATAAAAAAGTACTATTAGAAATGAATTATCCAAATGTGAAAGGTTTTTTATTTTATACTGGATCATTGAAATTACAAGAAATATAACACGAATTGACGCTCAATATGATGACAAATAATTCATATTTTTTTCATACATTTGTTTAAGTTGGCCTCAAATAAATTAGTTCTTTTGAGGCAAACCAAAAATTAATTCTGTAGTTTACATTTGTAGCTATTGAATTTTAATTTTGCAGTTGAACGATAAAAGCAATTTTCAGAAGTTACCTTAATAAAGAATTATAAAATGTCCAGTTCGAATACAAGACTAACAACCGAAGACAAAGCACTAAAAATTAACTTAACAGCTGATATTTACGGCTGTTTTGCTGAAATCGGTGCGGGTCAAGAAGTAGCAGCTAACTTTTTTAAAGCTGGAGGTAGTTCAGGTACGATTGCATATACTCAGTCAGCTTATGATATGAAAGTTTCAGATGCAATGTATGGTACCGCTTCTCGATATGTTTGTGAAGATCGTTTGCTTACAATGTTGGAAACGGAATTCGAAACAATGAAATATCGTCTTCCTGAAAAACAAAAAACAACACGTTTTTTCGCTTTTTGTAATACAGTTGAATCTTTAAATTATCACAGAACAAATCAAGGGCAAGGTTGGATTGGAATTCGATTTCAAAGAGCACTAGGTGAACAGCCTAATGATGTAGTTCTTCATGTAAACATGCATGATAATAATAATCGCAGTCAACAAACTGCGTTGGGTATGCTAGGGGTCAATTTAATTCATGCTTGTTTTTTTAGTTACGAAAATTTAGATGATTTTATTTCAGGTATAGTTAGTCGTTTACCACGTGAAAGAATCGAAATTGATATGTTACGTGTGTCTGGACCTGCTTTCGAAGGAATTGATAATCGTGTAATTGCTATGAATTTAGTAAAAAGAGGAGTTACAGACGCAACGATGTTTGATTTGTGTGGAACCGTACTTCAACCTGCTACAGCACTTTACAAAAAGAACATCTTGTTGATGAGAGGGCGATTTAGACCTGTTACTAAAGTGCATATTGACATGATTGAACACGGTAAATCTCAGTTCTTAAAAGAAAAAGGTGTAAAAGAAGACAATGTTGCTGTCGTTTTTGAATTAACATTAAAAGATTTAACTGCCGATGGCAAAATCTCTGAGAAAGATTTCATTGATCGTGCGGAATTACTTTGTTCTTTAGGATATACAGTAATGATTTCCAATTATTTGAAACATTACAAAATGATGGATTACCTTGCTACTATTGCAAGAGAACAATTAATGGGTGTAATATTAGGTGTGTATAATGTTCATGCAATTTTTGATGAACGATATTATGATAATTTGAGGGGAGGTATATTAGAAGCATTTGGTAGAGGATTCGGACATAACGTAAAAATGTTTGTCTACCCTGCAAATGATGTTGAAACAGGCGATTTGTATACATTAGACAAATTAGAAATTCCAGAAAAATTTAAAGGACTTTTACAGTTTTTGAAAGAAAATAATAAAATTGAAGCAATTCAAAATTTTGATACTCAGTTATTGCATATTTTGTCTGATGATGTGCTATCTAAAATTAATGCAGGTGCATCAAGCTGGGAAGACGATGTCCCAGAAGAAGTTGTTAAAGCAATTAAATTCTTTGAACTTTTTGGATATATGAAGAGAGAAGAAGTACTTACTCATTAAGTCTAAAACATGGGTCAGATAAAAAATGCATTAATTCGTTATCGTGTAATCGATAAAGCAATTCGTAATAAATATAAACCTTTCCCTTCTAAAGCTGAATTAAGAAAAGCATGTGAAGACGCGCTTTTTGGAAATGATGATGGTGAAAATATTTGCGATTCAACCATTGAAAAAGATTTGTTTTTTCTTCGAATGGAACATGATGCACCAATAAAATACAGTAAAAGAAATGGGGGGTATTACTATAATTCCGATACATTTTCATTAGATGATATTCCACTTACAGATGAGGATATGGATGCTATTCGATTTGCAGCTAATACCCTTTCTCAATTCAAAGATGTAGAAATGTTCAAGCAGTTTGGATTCGCGATTGATAAAATCGTTGAAAAAGTTGCGATTTCTAACAATCCTTTCACAGAAGAGTCAAATTCACTAGTTCAATTTGAAGCAGCTCATTCAGTTAAAGGAAATGAATATCTTTCAGTATTGTTAACTGCTATTCGTCAAAAGAAATATACATACTTTGAATATGGTGGTTTTACGTCAGAGAAAAAGAAATCTCGTAAAGTTGTCCCTCTATTATTGAAAGAATATCGAAATCGTTGGTATTTGATTTGTCATGATTGTGTTAAAGAAACAATTATAACTTATGCGCTTGAACGAATGGAAAATGTTGAAGTCTCTGACATCATCTATACTGACATCATCTCGTTCGATAATGAGAAATTTTTTCAAAATGCAATTGGAATAACTGTAAATAATTCAAATCCTGAATTAGTATTATTTAAAGCGGAGAATATAGCTTCTAAATACATAGATTCTCAGCCTTTTCATGCGTCTCAAACCATTGTGAAAGAAGGGAAGAATAAAACGACCTTTTCATTGGAGGTAATTATTTCAGAAGAATTAATTCGATCTTTTATGAGTTATGGAGGCGAATTAGAGGTGGTTGAACCTGAAAGTTTGAGAAATACTATTAAAAAACGTATCGTTGAAATGAGCGATCGTTATGATATCTAATTATTTAATCAATTATAAGACATGACAATTTTATCCAACCTCGAAGATGGTGTGTTGACACTAAAATTAAATAGACCTTCTGTTTTTAATTCATTTAATAAAGAAATGGCTTTGTTGTTACAAGAAGAATTAAAAAAAGCAGCATTCAATGTAGATGTAAGAGCAATTGTATTAACGGGAGAAGGGAAAGCATTTTGTGCAGGACAAGATTTAGCAGAAGCAACGGATACTAATGGTCCAACTTTACAATCAATAGTAAAAGATCATTATAATCCAATTATAGAATTAATTCGTTCTGTTGAAAAGCCAATTATTGCGGCAGTTAATGGAGTAGCAGCCGGGGCAGGAGCAAATATCGCGCTTGCTTGTGATATTACTTTTGCAAAAGAATCAGCGAGCTTTATTCAAGCTTTTTCTAAAATTGGTTTAATACCAGATTCTGGAGGTACATTCTTTTTGCCACGAATTATAGGAATGCAAAAAGCTACTGCTCTGATGATGACAGGGGATAAAGTCACTGCAAAACAAGCAGAGGCTATAAATCTAATTTATAAGGCAACTTCCGACGAAACTTTTGAAGAAGAAGTGACTGCGTTTGCTTTGCAATTAGCTAAAATGCCAACAAAAGGGTTAGGGTTGACAAAAAAAGCCTTAAATGCTTCTTTCAAAAATGATCTTACAGCTCAGTTAGCAGTTGAAGAAGAATTACAAACACAAGCTGGTCAAACAGAAGATTTTACTGAGGGAGTTAGTGCTTTTTTAGAAAAAAGAACTCCAATTTTTAAAGGTAAATAAATTAGTAATGAAAATTGGAGTAATAGGTGCGGGTACCATGGGAATTGGTATTGCACAAGTAGCAGCGCAAAATAACAACCAAGTGATTCTTATTGATACAAATCAAGAGGTACTCAACAAGGCACGAAAAGGTTTAGAAAATACACTAAATAAATTAGTAGAAAAGCAAAAGATTTCAGAAGTTCAAAAATTAGAAACATTTAATAATATTTCTTTTACATCTGAATATTCGGAGCTTAATGAAACATCTTTGGTTATTGAAGCAATTGTTGAGAATTTAGCTGTAAAACATGCCGTTTTTTCTCAAATTGAATCTGTTGTTTCAAACGATTGTATCATTGCTTCAAATACATCGTCACTTTCTATTGCGTCAATTGGTTCAGTATTGAAAAATGCAAGTCGAGTAGTTGGAATACATTTTTTTAATCCAGCACCTTTAATGGCTTTGGTAGAAATTATTCCTGCTGTTCAAACTTCCTCAGATGTTTTGAATAAATCTAAAGAAATAATTTCATCCTGGGGAAAGAAAACTGTAATTGTAAAAGATACCCCTGGATTTATTGTAAATCGTGTTGCTAGACCTTTTTATGGAGAAGCTTTACGTATTTATGAAGAAGGAATTGCAGACTTCGCTACAATTGATTGGGCGATGATGGAATTTGGAGGATTCAAAATGGGACCATTTACATTAATGGATTACATTGGAAACGATATCAATTATACTGTTACTGAAACAGTATTCGAAGCATTCTATTATGATCCCAGATTTAAACCATCTTTTACACAAAAAAGACATAAAGAGGCAGGGTATTTTGGTAGAAAGTCGGGTAAAGGATATTATGATTATTCGGAAGGCGTAATTCAACCTGTACCAAATAAAGATGAAAATACGGGTAAGTATATTTTCGAAAGGATTTTAGTAATGCTGATTAATGAAGCTTTCGATGCATTATATATGAATGTTGCTTCAAAAGAAGATATTGATATTGCAATGCAGTTTGGAGTGAATTATCCTAAAGGACTATTGTTTTGGGCGGAAGAACTTGGTTTGGATGTTGTTTTAAATAAATTAAATAGCTTATTTAATTTATTCGGAGAAGATAGGTATCGTCCTAATCCTTTATTAAAACGATTAGTTAGTATACAATCCACTACAGTTAATAAAGCTGAAATGGAGACTTTTTAAATTTAATAATTTTTTATGTGAAGGGTTTGGTAGTTTACTAAACCCTTTTTTTTATATTTAATAAATAAATTTCGAGATTATGAAACGCATAGCTTTATTGACTTCAGGCGGAGACAGTCCAGGTATGAATGCTGCAATTAGAGCAATTGTTAAAACGTGTTTGTTTTACAATATTGTTCCTGTTGGTATTCGTGATGGATATAAAGGAATGGTAAATAATGATATGTTTGACATGTCTTATTCTGATGTGGATAATATTATTCATACTGGAGGTACTATTATTGGGTCTTCTCGATGTTTGGAATTTAAAGAAAAGGAGACACGCCTCATTGCAATAAAAAATTTAAAAGAAAACCTAATTGATGGATTAGTTGTAATTGGTGGAGATGGAACTTTTACAGGTGCAACTATTTTATCTTCTGAAATGGGGATACCGGTAATAGGTATTCCAGGGACAATTGATAATGATATATATGGGACTGATCATACCATTGGATATGATACGGCTTTGAATACCGTTATAAGTGCTGTCGATAAAATTAGAGATACAGCTTCAAGTCATCATCGTATTTTTTTTATTGAAGTTATGGGAAGACACGCTGGCTTTATTGCAATCAATGCAGCTGTTGCCAGTGGAGCAGAAAGTGTTTTAATTCCCGAGGAGGTGCCTGATTTGAATAAATTAGTGGCGCAAATTCAACATCAAAATAAAGGAAAACGCAGTAGTATAATAATTGTTGCAGAAGGCGAACAAGAAGGAGGAAGCCTAGAATTGATAAATAAGGTATCTCCTATGTTGGAAGGATTTGATTTAAGGCCAACTGTTTTAGGGCATATTCAACGTGGAGGTAGTCCTTCAGCATTTGATCGTATTCTGGCAACTAGAATGGGTTCATTTGCAGTTGAACTATTATTAGATGGTCAAAACTCAATAATGATTGGATCTTCGGGAGATAATTTAATTACAACTTCATTAGAAGCAGCGATGAAATTACATAGTGTTCCTGATCTAGACCGTTTAGTTTTATTGAAGAAAATGCTTACTAGGTTTTAAATTAGTTTACAAGACTTAAAATAATTCATTTTACAAACGACTCAAACCATTTGTTTACTGAGTGTTAAGGAATAATTAAATTTTTATTCAATTTGTCCATTGTTAATTCAAATAAGTACTCTATCTTTGCACCTCTCAACGGAGAAACGAATAAAGGTTTGAAATACGGGATTTGAAGAAAAAATATTTTTTTTTAAGCTTTTAGTTGTTTAATTAAAAATAATACATATCTTTGCACCCCACA
>CANCJF010000100.1 GCA_947378245.1 Bacteroidota bacterium | reverse complement strand
GCTGCTTTGAAAACGTTGAAAAATGGAAGTTACGAAAAAGCAGGATTAGAGTAAAGAGAGACGAAGTGAAGAGTTACGAATGAAGTTTAAAAGCAGAATAGATAATTATTAATTTATTGATTTGTTTACTATGAAACGAGTTTTTTTGATTGTTGGAATTGTTAGCGGAATGTTTTCTTGTACCACTACGACCACCGATAATAAAGCCCAAGAAGGAAGTGTGTCTGTCCTTTCCGAAGGAGAATCGGACGCGGAATTAGCTGCGAAAGTCAAAGCTTTTGAAGCGGAAGAAAAAGCTAAAAAAGAGGCGGTGACTTCGATGTCGTTCGATAAAATGCTACATGATTTTGGGAATGTAAAACCAGAATCGGATAATACATGCAAATTTAAAGTGACGAATACTGGAAAAAAACCATTGATAATAGAAAAGGTTTCTGCAAGTTGTGGTTGTACGACTCCTCACAAACCAGAAGGACCAATTTTACCTGGTCAGTCTGATTATATAGAAGTAGGTTTTCATCCAAAACCAGGACAAGTAGGGGAGATTTCTAAAACGGTTACGATCGAAGCAAATACAGACCCTATTTTAACGGATGTTCAGATTAAAGCTTTTGTTAAATAGCAATACTATCGGTATACAAGATTTCTGGATCTAAGTCAGCTTCATTGTCCCATTCAATTGTGTCGAAATTAATTCTTACAGAATTGAATAATGTAATATCTTTTAACTCTTGAAATATTCCTAAAGATAAATATGGATTCATATCAAATCTTCTTTGTTCTCCATTTTCAAAGGTTAACAATAAGTTGTAATTTGATTCCGGCTTTACATTTTTAACAGCTAAATACATATCAACTATTTTAATGGTTCGATTGAAAATGGTTTTTCACCATTTTGACATAACTCCCAATCTGCTAATAATTCATCCGAATGAATTTCAGCCCAAGCAATAACTAATCGTTGTTGTTTTGACGGTATATTTCCATCGGTAAACTCACATTTTAAAATATCTAAAGTGCCAACTAAACCTTGATAATAAATGTGTATATGAGGAGGATTATGTTCCTTAGGTCCATAATACATTCGAATGATAATCCCATAAAACATTGAAATAGTAGGCATATTGAATATAGTATACCTAAAATTACAATCTATTTAATAAAAATCAAAAAGAATATTAGATTTTCTTAACTCTTACTGCATTCATTCCTTTCATTCCTCTTTCCAATTCGAAAGAAACGGCATTTCCTTCTTCTACTTCTTGAAGTAAGCCATGTACGTGAACGAAATATTTCTCTTGCGTTTCATTTTCTTTGATGAAACCAAATCCTTTTTGGTGGTTAAAGAAATCAATACGACCAACTCTTACCGCTGGCATTTCTTCTTCTACACGCTTAGGTACAGAGATTTCAATACTTGAAAGTGCTATTTTTTTCTTTGTTGCTGGATCTGGCGGAGTATCGGAGATGTGTCCGTTTTCATCTACATATGCCATCATCGCATCTAATCCACTTGCTGTAGGATTCGATTTACGCTCCTCCATTTTAAGGTTTTTGTCTTGACGTTTTTTTAAACGTTTCTTTTCTTTTTCTTTTTTGTTGTAGGTTTCTTGCGACTTAGCCATTCAATAGTATATAGTATTAGACAATAAATACCATCGAAGTAAGAAGCTTATATCAAACGAAATAACGAAGTTATCGGTGAGATTAGAAATTATTTGTAGGTATTATCCGTAGTAGGATGGTCAAAGGTACAACAAAAAAGGGATGCAATTACGCATCCCTCTATATTTAAGTCGCTTAATTTATTACTTTAAAGCAAAATGTTTTTCAGCTTCATCTGCAATATAACCTCCAATTGCCAACGATGCCGTTGCTGCAGGGGATGGTGCATTCAATACATGGATTGAATTACCATGGTATTCTATTCTAAAGTCATCACGAGTATCCCCATCCTCACCAAGTAGAAGGGCACGAACTCCAGCGCGACCAGGAACGATATCCTCCATCGTTAAACTTGGAATCATTACTTGTAATGTTTTTAAGAATAATTTGTTGGAAAATGCACGACGGTATTCATTAATACCATAACTCATATTTTGGAAAAATAATTTCCAAGTTCCTTTATAAGTTAATGCATCCCAAGTATCTTTTATAGAGAAATCTGTTTTACCATAACCTTCACGTTTAAACGTAAATACTGCATTTGGACCACATTCAACATCTCCGTTTGTCATTCGAGTGAAGTGTACACCTAAGAATGGAAACGCTGGATCTGGAACTGGATATACTAAATTTTTAACTTTCTTCTTTGCTTCTTCGGTTAATTCGTAATAATCTCCACGGAAACCTACTACTTGCTCTTTTAAATTAACACCATCTTTACGTGCCAAACGATCCGCTTGTAAACCCGCGCAGAAAACCAAATGTTTCGCTTCGAAATTTCCTTTGTTTGTGATAATTGTGGAAGTAGAAGATCCTTTTTTTACATCGATTACCTCGTGCTCTAACAATAATTTACTTTCTGGTTGAATAGCTACAGAAAGTTCTACCATTTTTGCTGTAGCTCCTCGGAAATCAATAATTCCTGTACAAGCGACAAATAAACCTGCGATTCCCTCCACAAAAGGTTCGTATTGTTTGATTTCTTCTCCTGTAATTTTTTTTAACCCTTCAATTTGATTTGCTAGTCCGTTTTGATATATTTTCTCTAGGTATTCCAATTCACTTTCTTTGGTTGCAACTACCACTTTACCACAAATGTCATGTGCAATATTGTGTTCTTTTGCAAAGGCAACTAATTCATGTCGACCTTCAACACAATTTTTCGCTTTTAATGACCCTGGTTTGTAATATAATCCAGAGTGAATCACACCAGAGTTATGCCCTGTTTGATGATCGGCTAAACAATTTTCTTTCTCAAGCAAAACTATTTTTAGATTTGGAAAGCGTGTTTGTAATTTATAAAGTGTTGCAGCGCCAACAATTCCTCCTCCAATAATGGCAATGTCATACGTCATAATCCCTGATTTTTATTTTGTAAAAGTAACAAAAAAACAGATTGTTAAATAAGAGTTGTTTTTTAGAAACTTTTTCATTTTCAAATATTAGTTGATTTATAAATTAATTACAAAGTAATATATTTAATAAACTGAGAATACGTTTAACTTTGTGTAATAAAAAAACATGAAATTACCTTCTAAATATATGGAAGATGCAGTTGAACAACTCGCGACTTTGCCGAGTATTGGGAAACGAACTGCTCTTCGTTTGGTTTTACAGCTTTTAAATCGAAAACCAGAAGAAATTGAACGTTTTGCTCAATCTTTTATCATTATGAAGGAAAAAGTGAAGCACTGTACCTCTTGTGGAAATATTTCAGACGAAACATTGTGTTTTATCTGTGTCAATCCGCAACGAACTCGCTCGATAGTGTGTGTTGTAGAAGATGTAAGAGATGTAATGGCGATTGAAGAAACATCTTCTTATAAAGGAATCTATCATGTGTTAGGCGGAATAATTTCACCAATGGATGGTGTAGGTCCATCGGATTTAAATATACCTTCTTTGGTTGAAAAAGCTGCAAGCGGAGAAGTAGAAGAAATTATTTTCGCTTTAAGTCCAACAATGGAAGGGGACACTACAAATTTTTATTTGTATAAGAAACTGAAAGAATTTGATTTGAGAATAACAACATTGTCGAGAGGAGTTACTGTCGGCAGTGAGTTGCATTATGCAGATGGATTAACTTTGGGTAGATCTATCGTGAATCGAACTGAATTTAAGGTGTAAAATATTTATTTCTCTTCATTTACAACTAATTAATTATGAGAACTAAAATTCTTTGTTGTGATTAGATAAAAATCTTAAAAAATTAATTTCATAAGTAAAACTATTAATATTATATTAGTATAGTTAAGTAACAAATTCCATTTATCTAGATTCTCGCATTAATCGTTCTAATTGATGTAGTGCATATTTGTTGCCTCGACTATAGAATGCCTTATTTACCCTTGCTTTTTCTTGTCCTGTTAAATGCCAAGTCAATGAGATGCGTTTTTTTTGTTCTTCTAATAAATTGAATGAAATAAAATTTACAGGAAATCCAATTTTATGGGTTGCATAACGCATTAGAGTTTCTTGGTCGAAATCTTGCGTTTTCGGAAAATTATCATACATATTACCGAAAGGCATGGTAAATTTATTGATCAAAGAAACATTTTTCACAACATCACCACGCAATAATTTTTTTGTGTCACGAATCTGTAATACTATTACACCATTTGTATTCTCTCTAATCCATTTGCGCATAGAATACATGATTTCCATGGTTAATTTACCACCGTAATTGTCACGCAGACCAGCGTCCATGATGTGCATTGTTGGTGTTGTAGGCATGGTAACCATTGGAAGTACAAACGGAAAAGTTGCACTCATACGCATGATAGAACTAAACCTCAAATCATACGTTGAATTGTTTTTGAAAAATGATTGATAATCAATGTATTCGTATGAAGAGGTCAATCCAGAATTATTTTTCTTACCGACACATAGAAAAGACATGTTGTGAGTCGATATTATCAATCTTCGTCCGTTGTTTACAATCGTAGGAGTGAAGTACATTGTTGGAACTAAAGCATTTTCTTCAGGTTTTGTAAAATAGGATAGAGATACATTCATTGTATTATTCGTGTTCTCATGTAATTGCTGCTCAAAAGCATAACCACGGTCTTTTGTATAGGTGTTTTTTCCTAAAGTAATTCGATCTCTATAGAATAGGTCGTTTGAGTACGCAGAGAAAATTAATTTATTCAATAAATCTTTTGAGATATTTTTTTGTAAGTCTTCATTAAATCGTTTTGTTGTATTATGTAATTTATCTTCCAATAACAAACTTCTGTAATAGGCAGCCCCAATCAAACCTCCTGAAGCACCAGTCATGCTATGTATATGTTGTGAAAAATTACCATTAAAACGCTTGTCGACTTTTTGAAGCACGGAAAATGTCCAAACTGCACTTCGAGAGCCCCCTCCGGAAGTCATTACCAATATCAATTTTGGTTTTTTCTCTCCAGTTGATTTTTTCCAGTTTTCTAAAACTTGAATGTATTTTTCTCGAGCGGCAATCACTTTTTCTTTTTCTAAGTTTAGTTCAGTGATTGTTTCGATGTTAAAAGGGACTAATTTTTCAGGTTTGTAGGATAGTCCATACCCATAGCTTGTATAATGGAACCAAGACGTTGTTGAGCTTAAATAATTCATTAGAATTACTAATATGATAATGATTGCTTGTGTCCAATATCCAAACCAAGACCTAAAAGCACTAAAAAGCATAAGTATAATTGTCAATAACATCACAAAACTCATTGCAGCAGGGACTTCAAAAAATGGAGAATTTCTAAAAACTCCAATAAAAACGAAGGCAACGATTGTGACAATTTCAAAAAGTGATGAATTAATTCTATTTCTTGAAAATACTCTTTTTAATAAAAGTTTATCATAATGCTTGATTGATCTACTTTTTCTCCAATAGAAAAGGGTTACCATGTAGATATAAGTTCGGTCTTTTTGGTATTTAAAATAATCCGTCCAATGAATGTTATTGTGAAGTATAGATCCAACACCTTCTTCAATTTTCTCTTCCTCACTTGATTTACCTAGTAGTTTGTAAACATCTTTGTTTACTGGGAAAAAGTATAATAATGCTATCGAAATAAATAATGTAAATCCACCTATATAGGAAAAAATATAGCCGTAAATATCAATTTCGGTAGCAAATTCCTCTGTTCGTTGAAAGTTGATGAAACGGTAAATAAAATAGATGTTGAAGATGATAGGAAGGATGGAGTTATTAAAGCAAAAACGGATGAAAGGTCTGGAAAGAGTTGCTAGAAACGCATATTTTGTCCCGAGTTTCATGTAGCTGTAAGTGTTGAAAGCCATTGTAAAACCACCGATAGCAAATCCCATTAGGGCGAAAGATATCCATCCGATTTCTCCATTGTATTCAGGAGAATAAAAAAGGAAAGGTATTCCGTATGATAATCCAACTTTATCAGTAATTATTAAGAAAAGAAATATCCAAAATGAGAGCGCAAAAAGATTATACTTTAAGTGACCAAAAAGAAGTTGAATTGGAAAAAAGGATCTTAAAAAAAATAATATTTTACCTAATATGGTGTTTGTGAACATTTAATAAGGGTGTGTTTTTTGTTGTGCTAAAATTAAATATAGTCAAAAATAAGTAGAACACTTGTTCATTTTCGGGAAAAATAACGAATTAACTATTTTTCGATTCAAACCAGAGCCATAAAGGTTCGTTAGGAACGGGTGCAATCACTTTGATTCTCTCCTTCGTTGTTGGATGATCAAATTCTAAAAAGCGAGCGTGTAAATGAATCGATCCGTCAGGATTTGAACGTTTAGCTCCATACTTTAAGTCACCCTTTATAATACATTTTATATTAGAAAGTTGTGCTCGTATTTGATGATGCCTACCTGTATCTAAATTTACTTCCAATAAGTGGTATTTGTCGGAGGAATTTAATAGCTTATAATATAGAATAGCTTTCTTAGATCCATTCACTTCCTTCGTGTGGACGTAGGATTTATTTTGTTTTTCGTTTTTGAGCAGGAAGTTTTCTAATTTACCTTGTTTTTGTTCCGGTTTATTTTCAACCACTGCCCAATATACCTTATTTGTTTCGTGTGTCTTGAATTGTTCGTTTAATCGCGATAAGGCTTTACTTGTTTTAGCGAATACTACTGCACCGCTTGTAGGTCGATCTAAACGATGAACAACGCCGCAAAAAACATTTCCAGGTTTGTCGTACTTGATTTTAAGGAATTCCTTGATTTTATCCGGCATGGTTGTGTCACCCGTTTTGTCTCCTTGTACAATATCGGATGGTTTTTTATTTACTACGATAACATGGTTGTCTTCGTAGAGTATTTCAATGTCTGGTAAATTTAGATTTCCTTGTATCATTTTTTTTTTAGACCTTAGACCTTAGACCTTAGACTTTAGAATGAAGACGAAATGTTGAGATTGTAATTATAGTGATTTGTCTTGGGTCTATTGCCTGAAATCTTAATTATTAATATTGTTCATTTTTATTCGGAAAGTCGCCAGATTTCACGTCTGTAATATATTCTTGAAAAGAGGAGAACATTTGTTCGTAAAGGTTGTTATATTTACGTAAAAATCGAGGGCTAAATTCGTTGTTGATTCCTAGCATATCATGAACTACCAGTACTTGTCCATCAACCCCATTTCCAGCTCCGATTCCAATAATAGGTATGGAAACTGACTTAGCAACTAGTTCTGCAAGTTGTGCAGGTATCTTCTCTAAAACGATAGCAAAGCATCCAGCTTCTTCTAATAATTTCGCGTCATTTATTAATTGTTTTGCTTCATCTTCTTCTTTAGCTCGAACAACGTAAGTTCCAAATTTATAGATAGATTGAGGGGTTAACCCTAAGTGACCCATTACAGGTATTCCAGCGGTTAAAATACGTTTGATAGATTCGATAATTTCCTCACCACCTTCCATTTTTACGGAGTGACCACCGGTCTCTTTCATGATGCGTATCGCATTTGAAAGTGCTTCTTTGGAGTTACCTTGGTAAGAACCAAATGGCATATCTACAACCACTAAGGCGCGTTCGACAGCACGAACTACAGAAGCAGCATGGTAGATCATTTGATCCAATGTAATTGGCAATGTCGTTTCGTGTCCAGCCATCACATTCGAAGCAGAATCTCCTACTAGGATTACATCGATTCCAGAAGCATCAATGATTTTTGCCATGGAGAAATCATATCCTGTAAGCATGGAGATTTTTTCGCCACGATTTTTCATTTCTTGAAGAACGTGGGTGGTAACTTTTTTAACGTCTTTATGTACTGACATAGGTAGTAAAGGTTCAATTATTTAATCTGTAAATGTAACAATTATCTATAAAATGTGGATTTTAGAAACTTGTTTTGTAAATTAGTAGTATGAGACATTCGCTTGGGATACGAATTATTGGCTTACTACTATTAGTAATGTGCGTTTCGGCTACGTATGGTCAGGATCGTAGCTTGAATAAATTAAATTTATTGTATACCCAAGGTAATTATCGTTTGACCTATTGGAATGCAGATAAGTTGGTGAATAATCCAGATTATGATTCTTCTCTGTTGCCGCGATATTATCGTGCGATTTCCTTGTTACGATTGGAAAATAAGTTTTTATTTAAACGTCGTAATCCTTCGCCTTGGGTTGAGGGTGGTAATTTGTTGAAAGAACTTAAGTTATTATCTGAAAGTAAAGTCCTATTTGTGAAACACAAAGAGGAAATTTCTGCTTTACGTTTTTATTTGTTAGACGAATTAGAAAAATACAAAACCAAGAAAAACAAGGATTCCTACCGAAGATTAAAAGAGGTACTTGTTGGATTATTTGAAGGTTTGCCTTATTCAGAGCAACGAACGATTTCGACACCTAAAAAATCGGAAGTTGTTCCTGCAGATCGAGAGCTTGTGGTTGAAATTGCACAGCAACATATTGGGGTACCCTATGTATTTGGAGGTATAACTCCAGAAGGATTTGATTGTAGTGGATTTACTTGTTTTGTGTTACAAAAAGCGAATGTACAAGTTGGTCGCAGTTCTCGTGATCAATATGCTACTTGTCGTAAATTAGAAAAAGACGAGGTTACCAAAGGCGATTTGGTGTTTTTTAATAGTGGTTCGGATGATGTTACACATGTAGGTATCATCATTTCCGAAAAAGGGGAGCCTTTAAAAATGATACATGCTAGCACATCGAAAGGTGTGATTATTTCAGAAATAGAGAATTCTGAATATTGGATGAAGAAGTTACATGGATTTGGGAGTGTGTTTTGAGATTTTTTTATTGTAAATGTAGGCTTCTAAAAATTAGATTTTTTGAGGCAAACAAAAAAATGAACCCGCTCCCGATAGCTATCGGGATTACATCCGTAAATGAGGAGAGAAAGCTTTGCTTTCGAAGACCAAACGGTAGTGCAGGGAATCAAAAGGAGTTAATAAAACGAAAAAAAAGCAATTTATAGAAGAATGCATATGAATCAACCATCCAAACCAACATCCTACTGCGATGCCGTCTCTCGCATGAATGCAGATAATTTGCACAAAATCTATCACGATACTGCGTATGGTTTTCCGATTTCGGAGGACAACGAGTTGTTTGAGCGTTTGATATTGGAGATTAACCAAGCTGGGTTGAGTTGGAATACCATTTTGCAAAAGCAACAAAATTTCAAAAAGGCTTATAGTCAGTTTGAGGTATTGGTGGTTGCTAATTATGGAGAGGAAGATGTGTCTCGTTTATTACAAGATGCAGGAATAATTCGCAATCGTTTGAAAGTGCATGCTGCGATACATAATGCGCAAGTGATAGTGCAATTACAAGAGTCGTATGGTTCGTTTAGTGCTTGGTTGTATCATCATCATCCCTTGGTGTTGAAAGATTGGATGAAGTTGTTTAAAAAGACCTTTAAATTTACCGGAGGGGAGATAGTGAATGAATTCTTAATGAGTATTGGCTATTTAGATGGATGTCATGTGGAAGGCTGTCCGATAAGAGAAAAGGTGATTGCTTCTAACCCTAAATTTCTTAATTTCTAAATGGTGAATCTCGCTCACCTATAATTTGACTATTTTTGTTTCATGAGTTCAAATCTAATCATTGCTGTTGTAGGTGGAGGTGCTGCGGGATTTTTTGCAGCGATTTCATCGAAGGAACACCATCCGAATGCACAGGTAACCATTTACGAAAAGTCGAATAAGGTACTAGCGAAAGTGAAGGTTTCTGGCGGTGGGAGATGTAATGTTACCCATGCTTGTTTTGATAACAAAGAACTTTCAAAATTTTATCCGAGAGGAACAAATCAACTACGTAAAGCATTTGAGCAATTTAATTCACAATCGACAATCGATTGGTTTAAAAAACGTGGGGTAGCACTTGAGACTTTACCAGATAATTGTATTTTCCCAAAATCCAATAGTTCGCAAACGATTATTGATTGTTTTGAGTTTGAGGCAAGATGTTTGGGGGTGCGCGTACAACAACAAACACCCATAAATGATATTCATTTTGAAAACGGACGTTTTGTGTTGAAATCGCTTGAGCAAGAAATTTTCGCGGATCGTGTAATTTATACTACGGGTGGTCAACCTAAGGCGGATTCCCTTCGTTGGGCAGAAAAGTTTGGACATACAATCGTTCAACCTGTACCATCACTTTTTACGTTCAATATGCCAAACGAACCAATTCGTTCCTTGATGGGAATTGTCGTTGAACCAGTTTTGGTGCGTGTAGAAAAAACAAAGTTGGAAGCAGATGGACCTTTGTTAGTTACCCATTGGGGGATGAGTGGACCTGCAATCTTGAAATTATCTGCTTTTGGAGCGCGAATTTTAGCAGATAACAATTACGATTTTGCTGTATTGGTTAATTGGTTACATACCAAAAAAGAAGATGCATTGCGACAAGATCTAGAGCGTGTCAAAGAAACAAATGCAGATAAGAAAATTAGTAATTACAATCCTTTTGGTTTATCCAGTCGTTTATGGGAATATCTAGTTGAAAAATCAGCAATTTCTGTCGATGCACGTTGGAAAGAGGTCACAGGTAAAGCATTTAATAAATTGGTAAATACCTTGTTAAACGATCGCTATGAGGTTAAAGGTAAAACCACATTTAAGGAAGAATTTGTTACCGCTGGAGGAATTTCATTGGATGGAGTCGACTTTAAAACCATGGAAAGTCGTCATCAACCTGGGTTGTTTTTTGCGGGAGAAGTGTTGGATGTGGATGGAGTAACTGGAGGATTTAACTTTCAGGCAGCTTGGAGTACAGGTTGGGTAGCGGGAAGGGGAGTTACGAAGTGACGAGGAAATAATTATTTCACCAAGATTTTCAATTCGCCATTTAAACTACTTTGAATCAATAATTCATTGTCCATCGGATAGATTCCATCAATTACAATCGACGAAATCACAGTTGCCATACGAATGTTTTTATCTAAGTCACGATTCAATTCTTTTTCTACAAGCGCTTTATTGTTTTTTAAATCATTTTTCAAGTCATAAATTGCAGCTTCGCGAATTTTATCGGTAATCAGATCGTCGAAGAGCCACGCTGCACTTTTTAGTAATTTGTTTTTGGTATCGATATCAAATGTAAGATCTGGAAAAGAAATCACTTGTTTTTCTTTATCGAAAGTTGGTGTTCCGACTAAATAGAGAATCCCACTTCGTTTTCCTGAGAAGTGTACTTGGAAAGAAAGTTGTTTGTTTGAAGCGCCTAAAATTTTCACAGAGTCTAAGATGATTTTTTCTTTTTTGAGAAGAATTTCTTTTCCATTGATGTTTTTACTCAATAAGTTGTTGATCGCTTGGTAACTTCC
>CANCJF010000099.1 GCA_947378245.1 Bacteroidota bacterium | reverse complement strand
TGTCAAGGACGATTGTATTGTAAACTTTAAGCAATTGTTTTGGGATCCTTCGATTGAATTAGAATTGTAATTCTTAAATTCGTTGCATGATACTTGTAACTGGTGGTACCGGACTTTTAGGAAGTCATTTAATTCATAATTTGGTAAGTACCGGAAAAAACGTACGTGCTACTTACCGTGATCCAAAACGTATCGAAAAAGTAAAGTCACTTTTTTCTTTTTATAATACACCTTTTGAAATTTTTCTGTCAATTGAATGGGTGGAATGCGATGTATTGGATGTAGTTACCTTGGAAGAAGTGATGACTGGATGCGAAGAAGTATATCACTGTGCAGCGATGGTTTCTTTTCAAAAAAAAGACTACCAGAAAATGTTGCGCATCAATAAATATGGAACCGCTAACGTGGTAAATGTTGCAATGTGTGTGGGTGTAAAACGTTTTATTCACGTATCCTCTACAGCTTCTATAGGTAAAACACCACTTGATCAATTAGGTTATCGTTCTGTTGTTGAAACAAATAAATGGATTGACGATGATACTCATTCGGGTTATGCGATTTCAAAATACCTTTCTGAGAATGAAGTATGGAGAGGGATTGAAGAAGGTTTGAATGCAGTAATTATTAATCCAAGTGTTATTATTGGTCCGGGCGATTGGAATGAAAGTTCATTGTCGATTTTCCGTACCTTGAATAATGGGTTGAAATTTTACACGTTGGGTGCAAATGCGTTTGTTGATGTGCGCGATGTTGTTTTTGCAATAACGCAACTAATGGGGCGACCAGAAGCGTTTAAACAGCGATATTTGTGTACGGGAACAAATGTTGCGTTTAAGCAGCTTTTTGACGTTACAGCAAAGCAAATGAATAAAAAAGCACCATTCTTAGTTGCAAAGTCTTTTTTGAGTGGTTTGGCTTGGAGAGTTTCTTGGGTGTTGAGTTTAGTGACAGGACATCAAACGGTAACGAAAGAATCTGCAAGTAGTGCACAAGCGAAAGTGACGTACGATAGTTCTAAATTGAAAAAAGTGTTAGACTTTGAATTTAGGAGTTTAGAGGATACGTTGAAACATGCTGTTGAAGGAAGGTTAATGTAGCAATTGACAATTGATAATTAACAATTGATAATGATAAAAGTAAACGTTATTAAAAATGAAAAATCGATATTATAAAATGGCGACTCAATATATTGTTGGTTTTATTTTTCTGTGCTTGATGGATTATCTTTTTAGTAGAGATTTTAAAATTTTGAAAAATATTGGATTAAGTGTTGTTATTGGGAGTATGAATGTTTATTTCATGCTTAAAAAAGAAAAAAAGGAGAAGGAAGATTAACATAGAAATTCTCTAATGTGAAAATGTAACAATTGACAATTTTAAAATTGATAATGAGATGATGAAAAATAAGTTCTTTAGAGAGTTGATACTAGCTATTGTTTTAATTGTAGTATTTTGTTTGGTTGATTTTATGATCGAAAGGGAGTTTCGTTTATGGCGAAATATTATTATTGGTGTACCTGTTTCTATTTTTCTATTTTTTATGAATAGGAAAAAAGATAAGGGAAAATAGTCTTTTGTCTAATGTCTTTTGTCTTTAAGTCTAAAAAAGACTAACACGTCTTCAAAATCTCATCGATATAATTCAGGATAGGTTCTTTCCCAAATTTGGATTCGCTAGAGGTTGCAAATACTGGTGGTAATTCTTCCCACTGTTTCAACATTTCCTTTTTATAGCTCAAAATATTTTTTTGTTTTTCGGAAGAAGATAGTTTATCTAACTTAGTGAAAACCATAGAGAAAGGAATTTCTTTTTCGCCACACCATCCCATAAATTCAAGGTCAATATTTTGAGGTGGTAATCTTGCGTCTAATAGCACAAAGGTGTTTAATAATGTTTTGCGTTGTGTTAAATAAGCTGCAATAAATTCTTCCCACCCATGTCGCGCTTTTTTAGAAGCCTTTGCAAAGCCATATCCTGGTAAATCGACTAAATACCATTCGTTGTTAATTTCAAAATGGTTGATCAACTGTGTTTTTCCAGGTGTTCCTGAAGTTTTTGCTAAGCTTTTTTGATTGGTCAACATATTGATTAACGATGACTTACCAACGTTTGATCTTCCGATAAATGCGAATTCAGGTTTGTTGTCTTCTGGACACAATTTGTGGTCGGAGTTACTTACTTTGAATGTTGCTGCTTTGATGATCATAAGGGGAAGTTTTGTGCAAATTTAGTCATTTTCAAATCAATAATCTTCAATTTCCCACATCCAATAAATTTCAATTTATTTCATCGTCAAATCAACCAATTTTCAAATTTTAAAATCGCTAAACTTTTCCACAATAATTCACAAACTACCACTTTTTACCACTGTTTTTTAGTTTTGTAATTTGTTGTTTTTCAGTTGTTTTTAAAATATTTGAAACATTTTTATCTGTTTGTGCGTTACAAGTTATTAACATAGTGTAAATTGGTGGTAAAAAGTGGAGAAAACTTCACTAATTTTACCCATTATTAATTTGTTATGGCTGGTTTAGTAGGGGAATATGAAGTAAGATTAGACGCGAAAGGGCGTTTCTTGTTTCCTGCGTCATTGCGTAAGCAATTGTCTCCTGCTGCCCAAGAGAAATTCATGTTGAATAAAGGATTTGAAGATTGTTTAACACTTTACCCAATGAATGAGTGGGATAGATTGAGTGATAAGCTTTCTAAAATGAACTTGTTTAAGCCTAAGAATCGTATGTTCTACCGTTTGTTTCATCAAGGTGCGAAAGCAATTGCCTTGGATGGTGTTGGTAGAATTTTGATTCCTTCCATGTTGATGGAGCGTGTAGGTTTAGATAAGGATGTGATGCTGATTGCATACAACGACAGAATTGAAATCTGGGATAAAACCAAGTACTTCGATGTTATTGAAGGAAACATGGCAGACTTTGCTGATTTGGCAGAGGAAGTAATGGGTGATATCGATGACACAGAATAGAGAAGTATACCACGTACCAGTAATGCTTGATGCTTGTTTGGATGGTTTAAATGTCCAGCCAGATGGCATATATGTTGATGTTACCTTTGGTGGTGGCGGACATTCGAAAGCTATATTTTCAAAACTTTCAGAAAAAGGGCAATTAATTGCCTTTGACCAAGATCCAGATGCTTTAGCAAATGCTTGGGAAGCGCCAAATTTTCAGTTGATTCCTTCTAATTTTTCCTTCCTAAAAAATCACTTACGTGCTATGGGGATTGAGAAAGTAGATGGAATTTTGGCTGATTTAGGAGTTTCTTCTCATCAATTCGATGAAGGAAAACGTGGTTTTTCTATTCGTTCTAACGATCCGTTGGATATGCGTATGAACCAAAATGGAGCATTGTCTGCATTTGTGGTGGTGAATGAGTATGAAGAAGATCAATTAATTAAGATTCTTCGCAAATATGGAGAATTGACTTCTCCAGGAAAAATTGCAGGTACAATTTGTAGAGCGCGTCAGGCAAGTCCAATTCATACTACAGGTGAGTTGATGGAAGCGTTAGCGCCAATAGCTCCAAAATTTAAAGATCACAAGTTTTTTGCGCAAGTATTTCAAGCGATTCGTATGGAGGTGAATAACGAGTTGGATGTATTAGAACGTTTTTTAATGCAAACTGATGAGGTATTAAAGCCTGGAGGACGTTTGGTGGTAATGTCTTACCATTCTTTAGAAGATCGTTTGGTAAAAAACTACTTAAAACGAGGGAATTTAGATGGTCACATTGAAAAAGATTTTTTCGGGAATATCCTGAAGCCATTTGAAGATGTAACGAGAAAGCCAATTTCTCCTTCAGAAGAAGAGATTGAGGTTAATTCACGTGCGAGAAGTGCAAAATTAAGAATAGCAGAACGAAGAAATGGATAACGAATACATCAAAAAAGAGGATGTAATTGAGGAAGTTTCTCAATCTCCTGCAAAGAAAAAGTCTGTAAAAAAGAAAGAAGGAAAAAATTCAAATGTATTCCTTCAGATTTTGAATGGAGAATTCTTAATGCAGGATTTTGTCATAAACAATTTAGGATTTGTTTTCTTTTTGTTTGCCATGTTCATTATTGTTATTTCTAAAGGATATTATGGCAAGAACTTAGTAAAAGAAATTGAAACTACACAAATTGAATTAGATGCTAAAACAGCTGAATTTGTAGAGACAAGAGCAAAGTTGGAACAAGCAACTAAACGAGAAATATTAATTAAAAAACTGGAAGCTAAGGGGTTGTATGAAACAACCAAACCTGCAAAAGTAATACGCATAAAGCAAGAATCGAAATGACCGAAAAACAAGGATTAATGTTAAGGGCCTATTTGGTTTATTTTCTATTTGTGATAGGAATGCTTCTTGTTATTGTCAAAATTTTCATCATTCAAACACCAACAAAAGATAAAAACGGCGGAAACAGATTAAGTTCAGAACTTTCCAATTCTGATTCAGATGATAAAATGCCAATACGTTACGTAAAACGTTATCCGAGAATGGGAGAAGTGTTGGATTGTAACGGAATTTCTTTAGTGACTTCAATTTCTTATTACAATTTATATATGGATGCAACAGTTCCCAAAAAGGAATTGTTTGATAGTCAAATTACTGATTTATCAGTGAAGATGTCTAAAATGTTCCCTAAAGTATATATAAGCCCTAGAGAATTTGAGAATTATGTACGTAAGGCGCGTGCTAGAGGAAATCGTTATTTGTTGATCAAGAAAAAGGTCACGAATGAACAAAGACGTTATATTAAAACATTTCCGATTTTTGAAACAGGTAGGAATAAAGGTGGGTTAATTGATAATGATGAAATTATTATTCGTAAAAGACCTTTTGGCGATTTGTTAAAAAGAACATTAGGTTTGTATCGACCCATCCCTGGAAAACCAGAATTACGAGTTGGAATAGAAGGGGCATTTCATGATTATTTAGCAGGTGAACCAGGGGAGGAAGTGGAACAAAAAATTTCTACTGGTTGGAAAAAAAGAGGACAAATTACAAGAGAAGCTGTTGAAGGTGCTGATGTTGTGACTTCTATCGATAAAGAAATTCAAGAAGTCGCTCAAAATGAGTTACATAAACAATTGAAAGACAAAAGAGCGAACAACGGTTGTGTAATTGTGATGGATGTAAAAACAGGGTTTGTGAAGGCTATTGCAAACCTTACTCTATCTCCGGAAGATGGTAAATACTATGAATTGTACAACCAAGCAATTGGTAGAAAAGAAGTGCCAGGCTCTACTTTTAAGTTGGCTTCTTTAATGGCTGGTTTAGAAGATGATAAATTTAAGATTACAGATACAGTTCAAGCTGCTAGTAGTTATACATACAGAGGAAGAACATTGAATGAAGCGAAAAGACATAATTACGGTCGTATTTCAATTCAACAAGCTTTTGAAAAATCTTCTAATGTAATCTCTAAAATCATTTACAAAGCGTATAAAGATGAGCCACAGGAGTTTTTAAGACATTTAGATGAATTCGGATTAACAGAACCTTTGGGAATCGATTTAGCTGGTGAACCCAATCCAACTGTTCATAGACCTGGAACTAAAAAATGGTCCGGTTTATCGTTGCCTTGGATGGCTGTTGGGTATGAGTTTCAACAAACTCCTTTACAAACGCTTGCGTTTTATAATTCCATTGCAAACGAAGGAAAATTAGTAAGGCCACAATTCGTTCAAGAAATTCGTCGAGGCGCAGAAGTGGTTAAAACATTCCCGCCGATTGTGTTGAGACAAAAAATTTGTTCTAAAAGTACATTGGAAATTTTGAAAGGTTGTTTGGAAGGAGTAATGACGAATGGTACAGGAAAGAAATTGACATCCTCATATTTTGAAATTGCTGGTAAAACGGGAACAGCTCAAATCATGAATGATCGTTCTGTAAAAGATGGTAAAGGTGAGCGTATATTCTTAGCTTCATTCGTAGGTTATTTCCCGGTTAAAAACCCTCGTTATTCGTGTATTGTATCTGTAGAAGCTATTGGTGAAAATGTTTATGGTGCAGTTATGTCTGGAACAGTGTTTTCTGCTATCGCAAATAAGGTTTACGCATCTAGTTTAAAATATCACAAAGCAATTAATGAAAAAGGAAAACGTGTTTGGGAGATACCAGTTTCGAAAGATGGTAATCGTTATGATCTTAAAAAGATACTAAGTAAACTAAAAATCCCATTCAGACAAACATCAGAGGATGAGTGGGTTTCAACTGAAAAACAAAAAAACGCTATCGAATTTCACAAACGTTTAATTACAAAAAACTTGGTTCCTGATGTGATTGGGATGGATGCAAAAGATGCTGTTTATTTGATTGAAAATGCGGGAATGCATGTAAGCTTAAAAGGATATGGAAAAGTAACGAAGCAATCTGTTACGCCAGGAAAACAAATATATAGAGGAGGTTTAATCGAATTGACTTTTAATTAATGAGAAAACTAACTGAAATACTTATAAATTGTGATGTTCTTTCTTCGAAAGGAAATATGAATGTGGCTATTGATCAAATCATTTTTGATTCGCGTAAAGCCAAAAGTGGTTCCTTGTTTGTTGCTGTAAAAGGTACACAAGTGGATGGTCATTCATTTATTTCAAACGTAATAGAACAAGGATGTAAGACTATATTATCTGAAGTAGAAATTGAAGTTCCTTCAGATGTTACATTGGTTGTGGTAAAAGACACTTCTTTTGTATTAGGTGTAACTGCATCTAATTTTTATGATAATCCTTCTGATAAATTGAAATTAGTTGGTGTAACAGGAACAAACGGGAAAACAACGATCGTTACACTATTACATAAAGTATTTTCAGATTTAGGATATAAGGTTGGTTTACTCTCAACAGTGGTAAATAAAATCGGGAACACTGAAATCCCTTCAACACATACAACACCTGATCAAGTATCGTTAAATGCTTTGTTAGACCAAATGGTTGTCGAAGGTTGTGAATTTTGCTTCATGGAAGTGAGTTCTCATTCAGTAGTTCAACATAGAATTAGTGGTTTAACTTTTACTGGAGGTGTATTTACAAATATTACTCATGATCACTTAGATTATCATGGAACATTTAAAGCATACATTAAAGCTAAAAAAGGTTTTTTTGATGCCTTAGGAAAAGATGCTTTTGCACTTACAAATTCAGATGATAAAAATGGAATGGTGATGTTGCAAAACACACTTGCGCACAAATCATCGTATGCAATGAAGACGCCAGCAGACTTTAAAGTGAAAATTATCGAAAATCAATTTTCTGGCTTAGTACTTACAATTGATGGACAAGAAGTTTGGACGAAGTTATTAGGTTCATTCAATGCATATAATTTATTGGCAGTATACGCTGTAGCTGTGTTGTTAGAACAAGATAAAATCGAAACATTAACGGTAATCAGTAAACTAGATGCTGTAGTTGGTCGTTTTCAACAAGTAAGAAGTAAAAGTGGAATTACTGCAATAGTTGATTACGCTCATACTCCTGATGCACTTGAAAATGTACTTCAAACAGTTGCCTCTATCCGAACCAAAAATGAAACTGTATACACGATTGTAGGTTGTGGAGGAGATAGAGATACTACCAAACGTCCTAAAATGGCTGCTGTTGCTTGTGAATTAAGTGATAAAGTAATTATTACATCCGACAATCCACGTTCTGAAAACCCGGAAGATATCATTGCACAAATGATGGAGGGAGTAGAAGGACAACACTATAAAAAAACATTGTCTATTACCGACCGTGAACAAGCGATTAAAACTGCTTGTGCAATGGCAGAACCAAACGATATCATTTTGATTGCAGGTAAGGGCCACGAAACTTATCAAGAAATTAAAGGAGTGAAATACCCGTTTGATGACTTACAAATTGTTACTAACCTTTTTGAAAAACTAGAGAAATAATGCTTTACTACTTATTCGACTTATTAGACAAATGGAATGTTCCTGGAGCAGGGTTGTTTCATTTTATTTCTTTTAGAGCAGCTTTAGCACTAATTGCTTCATTGGTTATTTCCATTGTTTTTGGAAAGAAACTAATTAATTTATTACGTCGTCAACAAATCGGTGAAACGGTGCGTGACTTAGGTCTTGCTGGACAAGTAGAAAAATCCGGAACTCCAACCATGGGTGGGATTATCATTTTGAGTGCGATTATTATTCCAACATTGTTGTTTGCAAAATTGCACAACGTATATGTAATTACGATGTTAATTTCAACAATTTGGTTAGGATTAATCGGATTCTTAGATGATTACATTAAAGTGTTTAAGAAAAACAAACAAGGTCTTGCGGGTAAATTTAAAGTAGTTGGACAAATCGGCGTTGGAATTATCGTTGGTTCAATCCTTTACTTTAATGATAATGTGAAAGTTCATAAGTTGGTTCCTAAAACGCATGTATTGACACAAGATGAGCGTATCGTGAATAGCCACCACGCGGAATTTGCAAAAGATTCAAATTCGGTTTGGATCGAAACGCGTGATATGACTACGACAATTCCATTCATTAAAGGAAATGAGTTTAACTACAACTGGATGGTACATGATGTACATAAATCTTGGGGGTGGTTGATTTTTATTCCGATTGTAATTTTTATTGTTATTGCTGTTTCGAATGGAGCAAACATTACAGATGGATTGGATGGTTTAGCTACAGGTACTTCAGCGATTATAGGAATTGCGTTAGCCATTTTTGCTTATGTGAGTTCGAATGTACGTTTTGCAGACTACTTAGATGTAATGTATATACCTGCAGCTGAAGAGTTAGTGGTCTTTATTTCTGCATTCGTTGGGGCATGTATTGGATTCTTATGGTATAATTCATATCCAGCACAAGTATTTATGGGTGATACAGGAAGTTTAGCTTTAGGTGGTATCATCGCTGTTTTTGCTATTTCTGTTCGTAAAGAATTATTAATCCCTGTATTGTGTGGCGTTTTCTTAATCGAAAACTTATCAGTGATGATTCAAGTTGGTTATTTCAAACTAACTAAAAAACGTTTCGGCGAAGGAAGAAGAATATTCTTAATGGCTCCTTTACATCATCATTATCAGAAAAAAGGAATTCATGAAGCGAAAATTGTTGCTCGTTTCTGGATTGTTGCTGTTTTGTTAGCTGTAATCACCATTGTAACATTGAAAGTGAGATAAGATGAAAGGCGAAGGTAAATACTTAGTGATTTTAGGTGCTGGCGAAAGTGGAGTTGGTACAGCTATTCTTGGAAAAAAACAAGGATGGAAAGTATTTGTGTCTGATTACGGTCAAATTGCTTCGGAATATAAAGATGAGTTAAACCAATATGAAATCGCTTGGGAAGAAGGTAAACATTCGTTGGATTTAGTTCAAGATGCTGATATCGTTGTGAAATCCCCAGGAATACCAGATAAAGTGGCTGTAGTGAAGCAATTTTTAAATCGAAATATTCCAGTTATTTCTGAAATTGAATTTGCTGGATACTATAATACGGCAAAAACTGTTTGTATCACGGGAAGTAATGGAAAGACTACAACAACTATGTTGACCTACCACACTTTCCAAAAGGCAGGATTAAATGTTGGTCTTGCTGGTAATGTTGGAAAGAGTTTTGCAAAACAAGTAGCTGAAGAAAATTTCGATTGGTACATTTTGGAGTTGAGCTCCTTCCAATTAGACGGAATGTTTGATTTTAAAGCTGATATCGCAATTTTATTAAACATCACACCTGATCATTTAGATCGATATGAGTATGACATGCAAAATTATGTAAACTCAAAATTTAGAATTATTCAAAATCAAGGTCAAAACGACTTCTTTATCTACAATGCAGATGATGAGGTAATTACTTCAAACCTTGAAAAAATAAAAACTGAAGTAAACTCACTGCCATTCTCGTTACGTAAAATAATTGAAAATGGTGGTTATGCAAATGAAAAACAATTAACCTTAACTATAAATAAAGATCCGTTTATTATGTCAATTCATGATTTAGCCTTAAAAGGCAAGCACAATGTGCAAAATTCGTTAGCGTCAGGAATCGCTTCACGTCTAGTTGAAATCCGTAAGGAGGTGGTAAGAGATAGTTTCACTGATTTCCAAAATGTAGAACACCGTTTGGAGTTTGTTGCGAAAGTACATGGTATTTCATTTATCAACGACTCTAAAGCTACGAATGTAAATTCTACTTGGTTTGCATTGGAAAGTATGGATGCTCCAACAGTTTGGATTGTTGGTGGTGTCGATAAAGGAAACGACTATTCAGAATTATTAGACTTAGTAAAAGATAAAGTGAAAGCGATTATCTGTTTAGGTACTGACAATCAAAAGATCAAAGATACTTTCAATGGAGTTGTAGAGACCATTGTAGAGGCTGGATCAGCGATGGAAGCAGTAAGTTATGGATATCGTTTAGCTAAAAAGGATGAAACAGTATTGTTGTCGCCAGCATGTGCAAGTTTCGATCTTTTTGAAAATTATGAAGATAGAGGAAATCAGTTCAAATCTGCTGTAAGAGCATTATAATTATTCGTTGAATAAGTTTTTCTCATACCTCAAAGGAGATCGCGGTATTTGGGTGATCACGCTGATATTACTAACTTTTTCGTTAGTGAGTGTCTATAGTTTTGTCCCAATTCTAGTGAAAATAGAAGGAGGAACACCTTTCAAGTATTTATTTAAACATTTGATTTATGTGATACTTGGGTTTGCAGCCATGTTTTGGATACATCGTAAAGATCCTGCTTATTTTTCCAAGTTTGCTCGTTTGATGTTTTATGCATCAATCCTATTACTGTTATTCACCTTTTTCTTCGGAACTAAAGTGAATGATGCAGGTCGATGGATTCGAATTCCTTTTGTTGGATTAACCTTCCAATCGTCAGATTTTGCAAAGCTAGGGTTAATTGTATACTTATCTCGGTTGTTAGTTAAGAAGAAAGAATATTTCAACAACTGGAAAAGTGGTTTTTGGCCAATTATGTTCCCAATTATTGTTATTTGCGGACTTATTTTCAAGGATAACTTTTCTACTGCTTTCTTATTGTTTTGTATATCATTTTTGTTGTTGATTATTGGTAAATTTCCATTTACTAAAATGTTAGCAGCAATATTTGGTGGTATAGCATTAGCTGGGCTTGTAATATTACTTCATTTGTCTTTACCTTCTGCGAATATTCTACCACGTTTTGACACATGGAAAAATCGATTAACAAATCGATATGATAGTGAAAACAAACAAGGTCAAGATCAAAATATTCAAGCAAATGCTCAAGCGTTAAATGCTGAATTAGCAATTTTTAATGGAGGTCTTTTTGGTCAGGGTGTAGGTGACGGAAAATTGAAAGAATACCTCCCAGAAGCTTATGCAGATTTTTATTTCTCAAGTTTTGTTGAAGAGTTCGGATCCTTATCAGCAATTATCTTGATTTTATTATATTGTATTTTGCTTTTTAGAATTATTCGAATCGGTTTACGTTCAGATAAATTATTTGAAACATACTTGTGTATAGGAATTGGAATATTACTCT
>CANCJF010000098.1 GCA_947378245.1 Bacteroidota bacterium | reverse complement strand
TAGAAATTGTAATTTTTCTAATTCAAAATTTAGTTGTTCAAGTACAGAAGTATGTTTTTCAGACATTTTCGTTGTTTATATTTGATATAAAATAACAAAATAAATTTCACATAAACTTGAGAATTGGTTCTATTAATCATTTGATAATTTGTTAAAAGGATTAAATTCCGCCAAAAAATAGATTTACTCCGAAAAACCAATATCGTTGGCAAATGCAATTAATTCTGCGATACTATTAATTCCTGTTTTTTTATAAATATTTCTTCGATGTCCTTCAATCGTTCGTTTACTAATATTTAAACTAGTTGCAATATTTTTTGTTGTAAATTGTTTCGCGTAAAAATGAATAATTTGCACTTCTCGCTTTGATAAAATCGGATTATCTAAATAGATTCTTTGATTTTTAGTTTTTGCATCTAAATCTTCAAATAGAATATTCGCCACTTCATTGATAAAATATTTTTTACCCGTTAAAACCGTTTTAATTGCTTTAATAATTTCTTCAGGATGGGATGTTTTTAAAAGGAAGCCTGACACGCCATTTAAGTATGCTTTTTTTATAAATGAAACATCTAGGTGCATCGAGAAGATAATTACAGGAATTTGTTTTTTTAAATATTTCAACTCTTTGATTACTACTAAACCATTCGTATTAGCCATTGACACTTCATGTAAAATAACATCAATCTGTTGCTCTTTTATAACTTCCATCACCTCTACCCCGTTTTTTGCTTCAAACAAATTAAAACGATACACATCTTGGTTACGCATCCCGTTTTCAATATGATTTCTAATATCGATATGGTCACCAACGATAAGTAGACTTAATTGTTCTTTCATGCAACACAAAAAAAATAAGTAAAAAGGTATTTTACACACCGCCTAAATTGATCTTTTTAAGTAAACTACTTCATGAACTAACTTTCTTTTTAGTAAAGAATAGTATTAGTTTTCTCGGAATATTTCAAAAACTACGATTTATCACATTTAGTTGAAGTACCAAAACATTACCTTACAAATTTATCACTAAAGACCTAGCTGTTTTAGCGTGTTTGCACGTGTTTTTATCCAGTATTAAAAATAGATTTTTGGAATAGAGTAAATCTTTAACGTTAATAAATTAAGGCGAAATTAATTTTAGGTGATGTTAATCAATAACCTCATTTATATGTATTTAAACTTAATAATCTAATTGATTAAAACAGGTTTTGATTTAATTTAATAATGTACTTTCCCCAAACTGGAATGTGGGTAAATATGAAATTGAGATAATGTGTACGTAGTGAATTTGTGTATCGAAAAAAATATACGATTTAGCCCTCAGTCACTTTTTGAATTACATAAGTTGCATCTAATTCTAATGCATTTATAATTGCTATGAAGATGTTTAATGATAAATTAAGTTGACCTTTTTCAATACGTTGAAGCGTTCGAATATCTATGTCCGCTAATTCAGATAAAACTTGTTGCGTATAGTTTTTAGATTGACGTACCTCTTTTATAAAATCTCCAAGTTTTATCAATCGTAAACCATGTATTTCTTTCATAGTTTAAAATTGTCAAAGTAGTTTGAAAAATATTACGACTGATATGCCGTAAGTTAAAAATGTTTTACATAGTTTTGTACGGCGAATAAGTCGCATAAAACTTTGTAAAAAAATTAAAATGAAAAAATTAAGCGCATTTGCTTTTGGAGTATTACTATTCACATCCTGTCAAAAGGAGGATGTTAAACCTACTAATACAACACCTGAGAAACCTAGTTATTCCAACTTTAAAATAACTTCAATAAAACTGGCACAATTACCATTTGTAGATAATAGTGGAAGTAGTTGGGATATTTCAAGTGGTCCAGATTTGTATTATAAATTAACAGATGTAAATAGTACTGTGTATTCAACAGGAAGTCAGTTTGATGACCTTACCTCACCAGAATTACCATTGATCTGGAATTTTCAACAGGCATTACAAATCACGAATTTAAACACAACATTTTTTGTTCAATTCTACGATCATGATGATATAGATTCGGATGATTATATAGGTGGAGTTGGATTTAAAGCTGGATTATATACGGATACTTATCCAACTTCAATTCCATTAAGTTATAATGGTATAAGTGTTGTGATTAATGGTGTTTGGTATTAATTATGAGAAAGTTAAATTTAGTCACTTTATTTTTTCTAGGAATTTCAGTTCAGTTTGGTTTTTCTCAAGAATTAACAAGTGAAAACAATAGAAAACATTTTGTACAGGGGATTTCTTTAACAAATAAAATCACCTTAAATAATCCTACAGCAGGAGTTGATAAAGTTCAGTTTTTTTCATTTCAGAATAATAAAGATTTATTGTTAGGAACAGATAGTGACTCTACAGATGGCTTTTCGTGGTCATTGGATATGGGGGATTTAGCACCAAATACAAGTATCTATGCACAAATGTATATTGGTTCTGATTTTGAGGGGGACTCAATTTCTCTCCAAGAATTAACAATCATTAAAAAACCTGATTGGTTAGTGAATGGAAGTGTAACGAATGTTTCAGTAAATGGTAACAATTTGAGTTTCGAAGGAAATTATCCTATATATAACTATGATTATGTTTTCAATAATGACGTGAAATTACTGGGAGATAAATCACTAGGACTTATAGGAAAGTTCTTGTTTAATACAACTTTTGATTTAAATACCGGTGTAGGCAAAGTTCAAAACAATAGAGCTGTCATTGATGTAAACATACTTAACTATTCAAATCTTCAAGAAAACATCAATTATGATGCTGAATTGACGATGGATAAAGATTTGAATATTTCCATTTTTGCTTCGAAATCTATTCAATCAAAATCGGTTAATTGGGATTCGCCAGAAGCGAGTTTTCCAGTATGTCCAGGATTCAGTATTGAATTTAGTGCAAGTATTGAATTTTATGCTACACTTAAGGGTCAAATTGTAATTGGGCAGAAAGATGGAAAATTTGGATTTTTAGAAGATGGACAAGGTAGAAAAACTAAAATTATAGGCGTTGTAACCGGTATTGGAACTGTTAGAGGTGGAATATCTGTCTTGGGAGGTGTAGCAAAAGCAACTGCATCATTGACCGCTAAAGCCAATTTAGGAGTAGGTTTTGAATACACAAATATTCCAGCAGCAAATACTAAAACATTATTTGGAGGAGATTTTGACTTATCTGGAAATGTTGAAATAAATATACTAGAAAGTAGATTATTAAAATGGTTTGGTGTCAACCCAATAAATGTATATTCTGGATATAAACAATTGTATTCTAATTACTTCGGAGATACCGCAGCATTAAGAGGTCCGTCAAATCATTATTTTGATGAATTATTTAACACAAATGCGCTTACAGTTAAAGATTCTGGCTCATTAGTATTACCCCTGTTTAAACCACAACCAACTTTCTCAAGCAATGGAAATAATCTTTATGCCACTTGGATTGAAGTTGTAGACCAAAATTATCAGATATTATTATCAAACTATAATAATTCCAATAATACATTTGGCAATCGAAATATTGTTATTTCCAATGATTTTGCAAAATCAAATCCAAAGATTGGGGTACTTAGTGATGGCTCTGCAATTATTACTTGGACGCAATTAAGGTATAATAAATCGAATGTTCCAAATAATGTTACGGTTCAGCAACTGGTAAATTCCCAAGACATTTGGTTTGCATTTTATGATGCGAATTCTGATTCAATTATCGCAACATCGCGTTTAAAAGATGCATCCACCGGTTTAACGGATGGAAGAGCAGAAGGTCAAGCGGCAATTTCAGTTAATTCAAATAATGAAGCGATGGTCACTTGGGTGAGTCTAAACGAAAATTCGAATTCGAGCGATATTTGGTTTTCAAGTATAAGTAAAACAAATGGGAAATGGGAAATGACCGACCCAGATAAATTAATAGACATAACTGGAACAAATTCAGATATAAATGTGGTATATGGTGATAGTTCAGTAGCACTTGCTGTTTGGATAAATGATCTTGATGGTAACTCGAATACAAAAGACACTAAAATCGTTTACGCTGGATGGGATGGGGAAAATTGGGATAAAGACATAAAAATCATTGCAGACAATGCTGGAAATATTACCTACAAAAATCTTTCTTTAGCAACAAATGATTCCAAAATAGCAATTGCATATACAAGTGTACTCGACGATTCTACAGATGTAAGTGTTATAAATGGAGAAGTTTTTGATGTTAAAAAAAATAGTTGGGATAGTAATGCCAGTTTCGTAGATACTTCTGAAGTTTTAACCTTCCAATGTCCACAAACATCCATTAGTTCAAATGGTTTTGTTTCAGTTGCGTATCAAGTTATTGATAAATATAATACTGCAGATAATATTGACAATGGCGAATTATACTTGTACGTTAAAGACCTAAACAAAAATGAGGAATGGAAGGAAATAACACAAAACACAAATTTATGTGATACTTCAACCTTTATTTGGGACATGACGACAGGATTTGGTCCCGATAATCATTATTATGTAATGACTCAAGAGTACAATGATAATGGTCCAATCACTGAAAACCCTAAAAATGGAGTGTTATTTGGCGATAAAGAGTTAAGTATGGTACTTCGTGGTTTGAAAGTGAATGATGATTTAACAATTACAGATATCGACGAACCAGAAACAAAAACTACCCGTCTTACCTCTTTAGAAAACCCTACTTTCAGATACATTAACAACTACCCAAATCCATTCCAACAATATACAACAATAGAGTTCTCGCTCTATCAACCATCCAATGTACTACTTGAAATTTACAATGCAACAGGTACCAAAGTGGCAACGTTGTTAGATGCGCCATTAGGGCAAGGTATATACAAAACAAACTTTGATGCAGGTAATCTTCCAGAGGGGATTTACCATTCTAAATTGACAGTAAACGGAGAGACTTCAACTGGTAAATTGGTATTGATAAAATAGTATCTATAATATGAAACTTCCTAAAAATATTTCCCAAATGCGGATGGATTTATTCTACAATTTAAGTCTGGTGGTCAAGATAAATGTGACGCAATCCGTTTTAAATAAATGAAGTTTTTATTCCAAAAAAGCCCCCTATTTTTCTCCAAAGAATAGGGGCTTTTTTTTGCCAGATATTGCTTTTACAGCAAGCGAAATTGCAGGGGGATAAATTATTTAATAAAAGAACTTTTGGAAACAGGTTTTGGCATCCCAGAAAAACAAAAAAAAGGCTCCAATTATTTTACTAAATAATTTGGACCTTTAAAATAAGCCTTTATTTTACTGGAAATCGGGCACTATAAATTAGTATTTATTCTCGTAGAATAAAGTAGTGTTTCTCGTTGTTTCCTCATTAGAAGAAATGAAAAAATCGTCATTAATATTTATATTATTTATCTATTTAATTCTATTTTTTAATAAATCATAAACGCTATTTGTTTCATTAAAAAATAAACGAAGAATCATTCATAAAAAACAGTAGTATCCAAGCTATTTTAATGATGGATATTTAGTATAAAAAAAATAATAAATATTCGTTTTTTTTGAATTAGAAGAATTGTTAAACTTCGTATTTTATATTCGTCCTAATTCTATTTTTAATTATATTTTTCTAATTATTAAAATGCAAGTAAATTTATTAAAGAAGAAATGAAACTTGAATGATGATTATTTCTTACAAACGGTATTATTAACCATTGTTATATTTAGCTATTTAACCAAATTAAAAATTATTTTTTTTCTCTTTCTTCTCGCATTGGATTTAACGAAAAATAGATTAATCCTAATGCTTCGTTTAGAATATTAAATACCATTAAAGTGACATGCTTATTTATTCGTTATTTTATACTTAAACTACATTAAGCATATTTCCTCCAATTTGTATATACCCATGCACAAACATCTTCTTGGTTTCTGCAATTGGATGGTAAATAATTATGGATTAAATATTCCATATGAATTCCACTCGATTTTTTATGTAGACTATACATTTCTGCAAACTTATTAATTAAGTATAACACTTCGTAGCCTTCATTACGATTAAACAAGGTATTATCTGGTTTTCCAAAAACTTTCGGATTATCGTTCGATACTGCAACCCAACTATACGAAAATTTTAAATCTGATTTGAGCAATAAATCCATCTTTCTTTTATTTAATAACAAATTTTACATGCACGTTTACCATAACGATTAATGGCATCGTTTTCACTAACTGAAATGATGGTATTTGTACAACGATTTAACCCTTTACACGACCTCGAAGCATGATAAGCAACAGAAGTTTCACTATCACATACAAATATCGTTGTGGACGAAGTAAACGACAAGGATATTAGTAGTGAAAGTAATATAGAGAATCTTTTAAGGTTTTTCATTGTAAATACATTTAAAACTAAAATTAGATGATATAATGAATTTGATTTAGCGTATTTCTACGTGTTTTATTATTTAATAAAAATTAAGTTTGGAAACACAGCAAATCTGTTGTAAATTTATAGCAAAACAGTTTATTATGCGTCGTGAAACTTTAAATACCAAACCATTTAACACCCAAAGAAGTGTTCGTAATGCGGGATCGAAAAAACAAATTCGAAAAGCCTATTTATTAAACGCAGATGGACATGAATATACTTGGTCGAATGCAATGGAGCGATTAGGAATAGTTCGAATAGGTATTCCGTATAATTCTATTGAAGTGATTAGTAACCGCATTAATTGTCCGATAAAAAATGTATTAGACATAGTTGGCATTCCTCAAACTACCTATAATAGTAAAAAATCCAACCATGCTTTATTAGATGTTAAAAACAGTGAATTAATCTTATTAATCAATGAATTAATTGATTATGGAACAGAAGTTTTTAATAATGAATTTGAAAAATTTCAACATTGGTTAAAAAAGAAAAATAGTGCATTAGGTGGAAATACACCTGAGAGTTTATTGGATACTTCTTCCGGGATTGACGAAGTACGAAATTGTCTAAATCGTATTGAATACGGAAATTTTGCTTAATGAAAGTTTTCCGAATCGAAAGAGAAAAATACCTCTCCTCCACCTTGCATGGAATTGGTGCTTCTATGACCGATGGTTACCGTTGGAACAGCCAACATACACGTATCGTTTACACCTCTGAATCACGATCCCTCGCCATGTTAGAGATTGCTGTCCATTTGGACATTCAAGAAGATTTACCAAACGATCGTTATTTGGTGGAAATTGAAATACCAGATAACCTACAAATTTTGGAAGTACTACTAGAAGATTTACCTGATAACTGGGATGCAAAGCCACCTACCCTAAACACGCAAACCATCGGGGATGATTTTGTTTTTGAAAACGATGCAGCTATATTAAAAGTCCCAAGCGCAATCATTCCAGAAGAGTATAATTATTTAATTAATCCGAGTCATAAAGATGCAAAACGCATAAGGGTATTAAATGTGCGAAAATTGGAGTTTGATGAGAGGTTGGGGAAGTAAAAGATCAAGAAGTGATTTAGATTTTTAATGTTTTTTTTTTAAATTTATTTTAAATTTAGAATGATGTTATTATACCTTTCAATAATTTACTTCACTACAAATGTAAAACACTCTTTTTTAATTCTTTCTATATCATTTTCTAATGCAGGGTTCATGTATTTTTCAAAAAGGTGATAATTTGATTTGTATGTCCCATCTGATTGTCTATTAACAGGAAAACGTATATCCTCAATCTGCTCAACATCACATTCAGGACGTATTTCTACTGCGTTTAGGCTATTTTGTGCGTTGGGATAGTAATTTTTAAATATTGGATAATAAATATAATTTCCTTTATTTTTAATTACCATACCAAATTTAAGATGATAATAATCATCTGAATATATTAATCTATATTCTGGCCCGTCAGGAAGTTCTTGCAATAAAGCACCTACTTTGTATATTGCATCAAAATTTGAATCCCAAGTGCCTGTTTGCTGACCATTAATATTTCTACTACTATCGGTTAAATTTATTATTCTAAGAAAATTCCTATGAAAATCAAAATTTTTAAGTTTAATTGTTTCTGACCTTAAATCACCATTATAATTGTTTTTTACGGTTGCATTAAACACATCTGAAAAATTCATTTCAAACCAAATGGTATCGCCAACACTATAAGATTCTTTTATTGGAAAAACAGAAACGGGATGTTCAAATGTAAAATGCGACCAATTACAGTTTTCAGGTCTTTTCTTACAACTTAAAGACATTAAAATAAGTCCAAGACTAATTAAAATTAGATTTTTCATTATAAATAGTTTAAAGCGGTGCGTTAACGCACCGCTTGGAATTTTTAGTAACCGTACGATTTAAATAATAGGTTAATATTAGATTGTTGTGCACTTCCGTATTCAGAAATGAAACGGCCTTTATATTCTGAAACCGAAGTGACATCAGAATCCATTGAACCAAAACATTGGCTAATTGAATATCCGCTTACATTGTCTATAACATCGGGTACATTATACCAATCAGGTTCTCCAACATCAGCTAAATCGTGCATTATTCCATAAGGTCTCCAATTCCAGGTATTATCTGTATAGTATGGAATAAAATTTTCAATTTCTGTCACCCATGTATTTCCTATTGAAGTATTATCCCCATATCTCAAATGCGCAAATCTAGCGCCACAAAATTCAGCCCACGCTTCTGAGATAGCAATTCTACCAGAACCGTTTTTGCTTGCATCGCCGTATCCTTTGTGCTGAACAATATAAGCAATGTATGAAGTCCAAAAAGAATTTCCAACTTTACTGTAATGACTGGCATGTGATAATTCATGAAATAATGTTTGAGCAATTTCATCAGAATTAATATTTTTTGCAGCTTCACTACCTGAATAGTTGTAAGTAATATCAGGTGGATATTGAAGTAACACTTGTAAGCTTATTGCATAATAGGGGTGTCCAGAAGAAACCAGGAACAATTTAGTTGCATCTAATATAATACTTGAATTACCCATTTGTTTTAACATTGGTGCAGCCGCATCGGTAGATAAACTGTAGCCATTTTTACCTGCGTTAGTTAACCACAAATTTAATCCTTTTGGAGGTGTTTGGATTCCTTCTAGTGAACAATATATATGATGTTCTCTTATTGTATTTAACATATGACATGCCATCCAAAATCTCTTATTATTTGAATTTAAATCTGTTGAATTGTTAAATGTATAATTAATATTTTCCAAAGAACCGTTTTCAAATTCACCAATATTTTTTCTTTCCGTAAAAAAAACATCTAAAAAATTCAGTCCTTTTATTCCTCTTATATCTACATATTCATTTTCAAATATAATAATGATATTTACATCTCTATTTTTACGGTATGTTTCATTGCATGAAAAATAACCATTATCATCAGTATATCCAGTACCTATATCGAACCACCATCTTGAACGTACTTTTACTCTTTTAACACCTACATTTGTTACAGATCCGTTGATGTTTTGTTGGACTTTTATAAAACCTCTCGGTGTATATTTAGCAGATGCTCTTTTAGGTCCTGTTTCCTCTCCGTTTTCATATCCAAGTAGTTCTAATGATTTTGAAACTAGATCATCGTCTGTAAATTCATTAAACAAACTTTTAGTTCTTTTTTGTTCATTACTTACTAAATTGGGTAAAAACAACGAGTCAATAATTTCATGTTTAATATTTCCGAATTCATAATCTGGTTTAACAATCGTATACAACCAAGTCATTGTAGTGTTTGGTGAAACAGGATTGTGGTATGTTGTTCCATATTGCTCTACTTCAACATCTAAAGGAATGTCCCATAAAATTAACCCCTGTTCTTCGAGAGATTTTGTATCTTCAGTTGTTTCTGGGAAAAATCGAACATACAATTGATTTGTTTCAAGTTCGGTTTCTGTTTTTTGGCGAGAAAGTTGATTATATGCATTTTGCATATTTTCAACAGTAAAAGGATTAGGAAGTTTTTTTCCGATTTTAGTTTGTTCGTCAGTTGACACAGGTTTTTGTGAAGGAGTGTTAGATTCAGGTAGGACATCTTCCTTTTTACAACTTGTAATCAACATACCCCCAAAAAGCAAATAACAAAAGGAGTAAATAATTTTCTTTTTCATTCGTTTGTTTTTAATTAATTTTAGTTTTGCCTTACTTTGTTTTTAGGAGTGTTCAGGTCATTTTTTTCTCCAATTATTAGCTTTATAGGCATATTTTAAAGAAACTTACATTTCTTCTCTAGTAGACGGTTGATCTTTATTTTACACTTCATTTTTATATAACTTAGTCATAACCGACATAAAATCAATTTTTACACCTATTTTATTCCGACTCAAAAGTTTCTATTAATTCAGTCGCTATTTTATTTTAATCCCCAAATCTAAACATTCACTCACACCCCCTTTAGCGTGCAACTACCTGTTTTTCTCTACAAACAAAATCTTTTTGCTTTCTTCCAATTCTTTTTTAAAATAGGCTTACTAACACTTGTTTCTCGATTGTAAGTTTCACCATAGAAATGGCAATAATTTTCTGTATATCAGGGTCAGTATATTTACTTCTTAACTTGAAGACTTAATAAATCGTTGGATTTTTAAGTATAAAAAGGAATTGAAACAACTGATAACTTATAAATACTATAAGATTTACCTGATAACTGGGACGCAAAGCCACCTACCCTAAACACGCAAACCATCGGGGATGATTTTGTTTTTGAAAACGATTCAGCTATACTAAAAGTGCCAAGCGCAATCATTCCACAAGAGTATAATTATTTAATCAATCCGAGTCATAAAGATGCAAAACGCATAAGAGTATTAAATGTGCGAAAATTGGAGTTTGATGAGAGGTTGGGGAAGAATTTATAGTTTAGATTGTTTATGCGACATTACCATTTCCATCAAGGTCGTTATATGTTTTTAGAAATTGAATAATTTTTATAATTCAACAACTATTAATATGGTTTTTCAGTATTTAATATAATGTTAAGTTCAAAATTGCTCTTATTAACACTTACATTTTAATCATTAAATCTGTTATATCGGTACCTCCGGCAACGATGTCACTTCTTTTTAGCTTTAATTGTTCTTTTTCACTTGTTGGAATAAAAATTGAGTAAACACCTTCTTTGTACTCTAAGTTAGTAAGATAATTAAATCTGTCGTCAAACTTACCGGTTATAAAAACTAGCATTTCCTGTTTTTCTTTGTTTTTACAATGTAATTTTAGGACAATAGTTTCATAAAATTGTACTGCTTTATTTTCTGTTGTATCTTGAAACGAAATGAAGTTTAACTTGTTATATATAATATTTCTAATTTCTTTTACTTTAAATTTTAGTTCCGTGTTATTTTCTAATTTATCATTATCAATTCCATAACCAGTTAAAACGTAATTTACTGAATCGTATTTAATAAAAAACTCTCCTCCAAAAACTTGTGCTATAATTGGATTATTAAATAAGAGAAATAATAGTATTGTTTTATAAACCTTGTATTGCATCTTTTATAATTTTACTT
>CANCJF010000097.1 GCA_947378245.1 Bacteroidota bacterium | reverse complement strand
TAAACTCAACGTTCTTAGCACTTGCTAAACCTGTCGTTTCGAACTTAACACAAGACGAAGTATCCACACAACCATTCAAATTAATCTTAACCGCGTAATTTCCTTGTTGAGTAGGTTTAAACGCTTGTGCTGTTGCATTCGCAATTGTAACTTTATTTGCATCACAGTTTAACCATTGATAACCTGCATTCGCTTGACTCACTGTAATCGTTGAATTCGCAATTAATAGATCTTTATTTGGGAACGGATTGATGGTTAAATTCAAAGTAGCTGTTGAATCACACCCATTCACATTTTTGGTTGTTATTGAATATACCCCTGATTTTGTATAGTTCTTACCATTCCAGGAATAACTTCCACATGCTGTATAATCTGTTGTTGAAGTACTTGGTTTGTTAATCGTAAGAATCAATGTTGCAGTTGAATCACCTCCTTTGTTTGTTTTTGTTGGGTAAATATAAACTCCACTTTGTTTATAGCTTGTGCCGTTCCAATCATAACTTTCACAAGAAGAAATAACAGTTGTTGATGTACCAGGAGCTAAAATAGTTAATACCAATGTAGCTACAGAATCACATCCGTATCCATTTTTAGTTGCATAGGTATATACACCACTTTTAGTGTAGTTCTTACTGTTCCAATCATAACTACCATTTGCAGTATGAGTTGTTGTAGAAGAAGTAGCAGGCAAGATCGTAAGTATTAATGTTGCGATAGAGTCATTTCCTTTGACATTTTTTGTGTTGAAAACATAAGATCCACTTTGTGTATAATTCTTATTATTCCAATCATAGCTGCCACATGTTGAAATTGTTGTCGTAGATGCACCTGGAGATACAATCGTTAACTCCAAAGTAGCAGTAGAATCACACCCGCTTACATTTTTAGTTACGAACGTATAAATTCCACTCGTAGTATAGTGCTTCCCATTCCAATCATAACTACCATTTGCAGTATACTTCATGCTTGAAGCAGTTGCCTTTAAAACTGTTAAATGCAATGTTACTGTAGAATCATACCCTTGGTTATTTGTTGAAGTATACGTGTAAATTCCACTTTGTGTATACACTTTGTTATTCCAAAGGTAATTTCCACAACTTGTATACGATAAATCTGAAGTAACATTGCTTATAGTAACTTGCGTTTTATAAGTAGCTGTATCGCCACAAGCAGTTTTCACAAAAACAGTTACATTTTTTATCCCAGTCGAATTAAAAGCATGTTTTATATAACCAACATCCGTTTTCTTAACGTCATTGTTTTCGAAGTTCCAGTTGAATTCAGAGCCATTGGTATTTGTTGCAAACAACATGGTATCACCAGATAAATGTTCTACTTCTAAATGAGCATTCGGAGTTAATTTCAACCCTTCCTGAACATTTATGGTCTCTGTAGAGGAAGAAGTTAAACCACATTTATTTTTAGCTGTTAACTTTACTTGATACTTACCTTTCGTAGTAAATTTATGTGTAAATAGAACTATTCCAAATTCTTTTAATGAATCGACTAATGTATAATCTTGTGATTTATCACCAAAATCATACGTGATTTGGTAATCATTAGATTCTTCTTCTCTAAAAAATAATACTTTTTCACCTGGACAAGCATCGTTTGCTAAAGCACTAATCCCAATACTTGGTGTAACATCATTTCTAACCTCTACCAATTTTGTAATCAGTGTATCAATATTACAATTGTTAGTCAATTTCAAAGTAACGGTATATACCCCTGCGCTTGCATAGCTGTGACCAACATTTTTAGCCGCCGATTGAGTATTGTCCCCAAAATTCCAAGAAATAGCTTTAAACACTGTGTTGACAGAGAACTTCGCATTTTCTCCAGGACAAATTGTAGTTGGGAAATTTTTGTCAATATACCCCGTGAAAGCAACATCATTTCGAACATTAATTTTCTTGAAAATTGTCAAGGTATCATCACAATAGGAAGTTAATTTAGCTTTGATGGTTAATTGTCCAGCTTTAGCAAATGTATGTTTTAGATTCGAATTCGTCACTGGATTTGTACCATCTCCAAAATCCCAAACAACAGATTTGTAGTTTCTATCGTGGTAACTATCACTAATTGATAAATCTATTTCATCCCCTTGGCAATAATTAAGAATATCATTGTTATTGTTAAAAGTTCCTGAAATATTAATAAAAACAGTTTTACTAATAGATGTTGGAGCAACTTTTACGGTAGCTTGGATGGTCGTGTCTTTGTTACAGTAGTTTGTTAACTTCAGTTTTACCAAATAATCATTATACGAATTATACGTGTGTAATTCAGAGGATCCTTTGGTTAAATCACCATAATCATATTCTCTTGATTTAATCCCAGAATTATTACTTATATATAAATCAACTTCTTGGCCAGGACAATAGGAATGATTATACGTAGATTCTGAGAAACTAGCGATCACAGGATTATTGTTTACAATCGTAATTATTTTTGTAAGTGTCGTGTCTTTCCCACAGAATGTAGTAAGTTTTAAATTTAATGCATGTTCTCCTAACGCACTAATGTTAAACGTTCCAGAGTAACCCTTATCTTGACGTAAAAACCCATCACCTGTCCACTCAAATGATTTTATACCCTGGCTTGAGTATCTTACTGAAAACTCTTCCCCTGGACAAAATGTAGTTTGCTGGTCATTATAAAACTGATTATACGTTGAAATAGGTTGATTGTTATTTACGGTAATTTTAGAAGTTAATAAGGTATCATTGCCACAGTAATTTGTCAATTTAAGTTTTATCACATTTTCTCCAATCGGAAAAGATTTGCTTACATTATTTTCAACTACTACATTACCCGGTAATATCCATGCAATTGATTTTAAATTATTCTGATAGCTATAATAATACAAGTTATGAGTTTCACCAGGACATAAACTAACATCAGAAATTGATTGAATATTTGTAAATGGCAAGTTTGATTTAATACTTATTAAGTTACTCACAATCGTATCAATACCACAATAATTCGTCATTTTCGCTTGCACCAAATAATCACCTGAAGTTCTAAAACTATGCGATGGTTGATTAACGGTAGTCGTTGCAGAGTTATCTTTAAAATTCCAAAGAATACTTTGGTAAGTTCCAGAAGTACTAAACGAAATTGGTTCACTCGTACAAGCGGTATTATTAGCATAAATAGATGCATAACCATTAAAATAATTCGATGCTTTCTTAGATACTTTGATTATTTTAGAAGTTGTTGATGTATTACCACAGCTATTTTTAACTGTAAGTTTGATACTATTATCCCATTCATCTTTGTAACTATGATTGATCGAATAACCTGAATACGTTGTTTTATCTCCCATATCCCACGTATACGATTGTTCTCCATACACATTTGCACTTAAGTTGAATGGCTCATTCGGACAAAGTACGGCTTTATTTAAGTAAAAATTTGAATTCGGATGGATCGTATCTGTAATCACAACGTTAACATAAGTAGTATCCATCGCATCGAAACACTCACTATTTTTATAGGCAACGTACGCTTTATAGATGCCTTTAGTAGCATACGACATAGTTACTGAGCTATATTGATCTGTTTGAATAAGCGATTTACCATTTCCAAAATTCCATGTTTTATCTAGTATATAATTTTGAGAAGACAAGTTAAAAGAAACCGGTTGATTAGGACAATAAGCCTTTTGAGCAAGATAAATGTTATTATTGTTTGAGGTACAATACGTTACATTTACGAAATAGGATTGCTTAGACCCATCTTCTGCAACAACCACATATTCCAACGTTTTCGTTGAAAAATTGTTAGCAGTAACTCCTGAAATTTGTTCCACGCCATTGACAAATACTTTCGATAACGGCGAATTTGTGAATTTCGCCACTAACTTCGTTAAGTTAGTCCCTTTTGGAACTTGAATGGAATACGTTGAATTATTTACTTCCGTTTTTGTGGAATCTGACGTAGCTAATTTGAATGAGATTAATTCTTTTTCTGAACTTTTGTTATCTGATACCATTAACGAAATTCCAGGGATATAAGAAAAAGATGAATACATATAAGGCATATATTGCCCTTTAAAAAATGCTTGTACGGCAGCTACCTTAGGGCTATCCTTTCCAATTATAGTATTTGAGCCATAAGGATCAAAACCAAATTGAACACTTGTATCTTTAGAGTTAACACAAACTAAGTAGCGTTTATCATTCTCAAAATGAAGCTTATCATTAAATTTTGCATTGAAAACTGAGTAAGACAAATTTAACGTATCTGGGATAATGTATTCTTGTTTATCAATCAAAGGAATTAAAGTTTTAAATTTAAAAGCTGTATCGTTTAAATCTTTAAATTTATCCGCCCATTCAAACACATCAATGGTAAGCTGTTTATTTTGCAAAGAATTACCTGTTTTATTCAAAAGCGTAAATTGAATACCATCGGCTTGAATTCTACTCGCGTATTTCTCTTCAAAGACAATACATTCAGATTGTTGATAATTTGATTGTTTTAAATTACTGCTTGATACAACATAACCATATGGAGACTTCGGAACATCTTTATAAGCTCTACCTTTATTAGATGTATAAGTTACTAATTCACCGATCCCATAAATTGAATCTCTCACATTGAAATTGTAAGCCCAACTATTATCTGTTGGATAATCATCAAGTATGTTAAGTATCTCCGAATCTTTTTTGGTTTTTATTCCGTTTGTATCCACTAGAGAAACTGAATATGTAACTTTATAATCCCCTTTTTGCAAGTCATAATTTGGTGCAAAATGCTTGTTAAATTTGATCGGATGTGAACTCTTCAATCCTCCAACTACAGAATCCTTATAGAATTGTTTTACTACGGAATCTCTCCAAACTAAAGAATCCTTAAATATTATTTGATTATTAAATTCAATTTGAACTCTTGCTCTTAGCGCTTTTTGATAATTTGAACCATTATTAAACACATACATGGCAAACGTTTCGTCTACTTCTCCTTGTTTAGAAAGAGCTGTTACTTTAGTTCTTACTTTAGGAGCTGAAATATTTTTATTTGAGAAAGCTAAATCATTTTCAAAAACTGGTTTAACGCCAATATGTCCACTTCCTGAACCTACTTTTCGTAAAGCATTTTTAAGTTTAATGCCATCTTTTAAACTGATACAAATGATAGGAAGTTTCACTTGTTTCCCTGTAACATCTGGTGCAAGAGACCCTTGTAGATTCGTTACTGCATTTGAGTCAATACTGATTATATTACCCGAGTTATCGTAGACATTCCCATTATTAATGATTACCACAGCAATAGCACCCGCATTTTGAGCATTGATTGCTTTTGTAACAAACGGACCACCACCACGGTGAATCAAGGCTATTTTTCCTGCATAATTTCCAACTAAAGCATTGATTCCTAAAGAATCTACACCTGTAGCTAGCGCAAAATTACCCGTAACATTTGCTTTTGTGATTACTCCATTCCCCCAAGTTCCTCCAGGAGATATCAATGAATCTCCAAATCCAAATGTATAAATCCCCTTAGCACTTGCTGGAGATTTAATTTGAAATACTGCTTGTGACCAAGACATCATAGAAACGAATACTAGTAACAAGGAAAGTGCTGTTTTCATTCCAAGCGAAGTTTTCTTTTCATAACTACAGCCTTCATTCGAAGAACTAAAGTTATGCTTGAATAACCATTCTTTTTTCATACGTATAAATTAATTTGGTACAAATGTAACAAATGTATTTATACCTCACAATAGTTATAATTAGCTATTTTTTAGGATTATAATTATTTAAAAGGGAATGTTATGGTTCGATTTTACTTATAAAAAAAACCAGCCTTTCAGCTGGTTTCAAATTATTTTTTCTCCTTCTCTTCCTTCTGTCCCTCCTCTTTTTTCTCGTCTTTTTTATCCTTCTCCTCCTTTTCTTCTTTCTTCACTTCCTCTTTTTTCTCTTTCTCTTCTTTTTTTGCTTTTTCGACTTTCATAGCTTTGTCTTTTTCAAGCTTCGCTTCGTCTTCTTTCAACTTTTTCTGATCATCTTTAAATTTTTTCTGATCAGCCTTTTTCTTTTCGGCTAAGGCTTTTTTAGCGGCTTTATCTTTTTCTGCTTTCAAGGCTTCATCGTCTGTCGCTAACGTTTTTTCATCTTCTTTTAACGCCTCTTTGTCTGTTTTAATCGCTTCTTTATCTTCTTTGATAAGTGCTTTTTTTGTCTCTTTATCTTGTGCGTATGACATACCTGAAATCAACAAAATTGCAATGGATAGTACTAATAGTTTCATGACTTTATGTTTTAAGTTATTTTATGAATCTAAGCATTATCATTAAAAATTCCAAATTTTTGAAGATTTTAATGAAAAAATGCTCTCTGAAAAATTGATCGCAACAGAAATTGAACAAAATTGCATCGTACATTCGCAATCTGAAGAATTATAAAACATTATTAAAGAATGAAATCAAAACAAGCCTTCTCCTTTCGTGCGCGCATTAACAGTTTTTCTTATTCATTTCAAGGAATTCGGACCTTATTTAAATACGAACATAATGCCTGGATTCATGCATGTGCGACACTCATCGTATTAATTTTAGGCGGATATTTCAAACTTTCCATTTCAGAATGGTGTTGGATTACGCTCGCGATTGGGATCGTTTTCATTGCCGAAATGATGAACACAGCAATCGAATACTTAACAGATTTTATATCCCCTGAAATACATCCTCTCGCTAAAAAAATCAAAGATGTCTCTTCTGGAGCGGTTTTAATTGCTGCATTGGTTTCACTTTTGATTGGATTATTAATTTTTGTCCCAAAATTTAGTGCTTAAACTAAATGTAGTTACTCGTTATTTCGTAAAATTGTCCGAAACTAGAAATGAAAGATTAAAAATGGAAATATATACAGACGAACAAACCGCAATAAAAACCACTTGGTTTAGTATCATCGGAAATACTAGTTTAGCACTCATTAAAGGATTTGCTGGGTTTTTTGGAAATTCTTATGCTTTGATTGCAGATGCGATTGAATCTACCACAGATATTTTTGCTTCATTTTTAGTATTGTTTGGTATAAAATATGCAAGTCGACCAGCCGATGAAAATCATCCTTATGGTCATGGTCGAGCAGAACCACTGATTACTTTCATAGTCGTCGCTTTTTTAATTACTTCAGCTTGTATCATCGCTTATGAAAGTATACTAAACATCGGAACTCCCCATAGCCTTCCTAAACCTTGGACACTATTCTTTTTAGGCGGAATTATCCTATGGAAAGAAATTTCTTACCGTATGGTGATCAAAAAAGCAAAAGAAATCAATAGTTCTTCCCTCAAAGCGGATGCTTGGCACCATCGTAGTGACGCAATTACATCTATCTCTGCATTTATAGGAATTACTATCGCTCTTTATTTTGGAAAAGGCTACGAATCGGCAGACGATTGGGCAGCTTTGTTCGCATCAGGATTTATTCTGTACAACAGTTACCTCATCTTCCGACCTGCATTAGGAGAAATCATGGACGAACATACCTATGACGAACTGGTGGAGGAAATTCGTCAAGTTGCTATCACCGTTCCAGGAATTTATGGTACCGAAAAATGTTTTATCCGTAAAGCAGGCATGAAGTATCATGTGGATCTACATGCACGTGTAGATGGATCAATTACAGTCACTGAGGGTCATACCTTAGCACATGAATTGAAAGATACACTAAGAGCAGAAATCAAAACATTGGGACATGTGTTGATACATATTGAACCAACTACTTAAAATTTTCAATACTTTTACAACGTGGTAAAAATAAGAGATATTGAGTTGGGAGAATTCCCATTATTACTTGCTCCGATGGAGGATGTTAGCGATCCGCCGTTTCGTGCGTTATGCAAAAAACATGGAGCTGATTTAATGTATACTGAATTCATTTCTTCGGAAGGGTTAATTCGGGATGCTGCAAAAAGTGTCAAGAAGCTAGATATTTACGAGTACGAGCGACCAGTAGGGATTCAAATTTTCGGGTACGATATCGAAAGTATGAAGACCTCTGCTCAAATTATTGAGAAAACAAATCCAGATATTATCGATATCAATTTTGGCTGTCCCGTGAAGAAAGTTACTTGTAAAGGTGCTGGAGCAGGTATGTTGCAAGACATCCCAAAGTTGATTAAAATGACGGAAGAGATTGTTAGAATCACCAACCTTCCTGTAACAGTAAAAACCCGTTTGGGCTGGGATGACAAATCTAAGTTTGTTGTTTCTACCGCTGAAAAATTACAAGATGTTGGTGTAGAAGCAATCTCTATACATGGTCGCACCAGACAACAATTATACAAAGGAGATGCAGATTGGACCTTAATTGGTGAAGTAAAAAACAATCCGCGTATGCACATTCCCATTTTTGGAAATGGAGATATCGACACCCCTGAAAAAGCATTAGAATATAAAAACCGTTATGGAGTCGATGGCATTATGATTGGTCGGGCGAGTATTGGTTATCCTTGGATTTTCAATGAAGTGAAACACTTTATGAATACTGGTCAACACTTAGCTCCACCATCTGTTGCAGATCGTGTGGCTATTGCCAAAGAACACTTACAAATGAGTGTTGCATGGAAAGGTGAAGGGCTTGGTATCGCGGAAATGAAACGTCATTACTCGAATTATTTCAAAGGGATTTCACACATGAAAGAATTCCGCATGAAATTGGTGACTTCTTTTAATTTACAAGAAATCTACGATACTTTAGATTACATTCAAGATCACGCTGACGAGTTTACGTTCATCTAATCAACGCTCAGCTTTCAGGAAGATATTGGAAAAAATAATTCCAAAAACCAAGGCCATAGCCGTTGACAACATGGATAAAGCAGTTTGTAATCCTGCAACTACATCGCTATTGACCAAGTGAGAGATACTGAAAAACCCTAAAGAACCTGGCACTAACAAAATCATTCCAGGAACCAAAAGTAGGGAAGAGTTTCTCTTTTTGATACGTGAAAATAAATTACTTACAATTCCAAGGATTAGGGAGGCTAAAAACACAGCAACTGGTTCGCTGAACACTTTACTTCCATAGACATACGAGAAATAAGAACACCAACAAGCAAGTAGTATCCATATAAAATCGCTTTGTTTGGCTTTAAATAAAATCATGAATCCTAAGGGTACAAAAAACAATGCAATCCATTGACTCCAAGAGGCAATTTCAGTAATCGTAACCGAAGGAGTTGGTAAGGATAGGTGTCCCATGAATTTCATTCCTACTGCTATTCCTATTGCAATCATAGCAAAGGTGATAAATGCATTGGTGAAACGTGTCAATCCAGCAATTAAGTGGTTGTTGACCATCTCAGTAATAGAAACGGTAAACGAGAAACCTGGTATTAAAATAATCAAGCCGCAAACCGTAGCGATGTCACGTTGGAAATTGATGTACTGACTTTGGAACAGGGCTGCAATACAACACGCCCAAATTGCCGATATCAATACAAATACTTTTCCGAAACGTGGAGCAAAAGTGAGTAAGCCATTAAATGCTCCAATGCCTAAACCAATCAACAAAGAACAAGCAATTTCAGGTAAATTTCCTCCAAAAACACAGGCAGCACTCCCAGTGGATAATCCAAAAAAGAGAATCATTAACCAAATTGAATAACGACTTTTCGTTTGATTAATGGTATTCAACTGTTGAATTCCAATTGTGAAATCAAACTTATCCTCACTCACGTGTTTACATACCTCTTGGATGGCATCAATTTTCTCCAAATTTAGGTCTCCTTCTTGAGAAACCTTAACCAAATATGGGTGTTTAACACCTTCCTTTTCGATACTTGCAAAAATAGAACCAGGTGTAGTAAAAAATTCAGCTGAAACATTGACTGAAAGACAAAATTTTTGAATAAAATCTTCCACGCGATGCGTAGGCAACCCATTTTCATGTAATGATTTTGCAGCTAGTAGTATAAAGTCAATTTGTTTGGATGTGGTCATTAATTACGTTTAGAAAAACTACAAAATACAAAATTTTGCAAGGTATCAAATGGAGTTGAATGGTTCATGTATTTAGACGAAATCAGCGAAAATTCAGGCGAAAAAGTCGTTGTCAAGGTTTCTATTGAATATTGTTTAATATCAAGTCCACTACATTTCAAAGGTCCTTCTAAGGAAAAAGTACCAATCAACACTTTTGCCAGAGGTGATAGATGAGCATATAATCGCTGTTTGTACTTTTCGATATCCTCTTTTTTTGTGATAAAATGAAATACAGCACGATCATGCCAAAAATCATAATGCACATCACTTTTTAAGTCAAGGATATCTGAAACAATCCAAGTTATTTTATTAGCCAATTCACCTAAACGTTTTTTAGCTCGTTCAATAGCAGCAGCTGAAATATCTAAGACAGTGATATTTGAATAACCTAATTCAAGTAAATAGTCAACAAACAAACTGTCGCCTCCGCCTACATCGATGATAGCTGCGTCTTTCTGTATCGCTAAATTTTCTAGATATTCCAACGAAGTAGTTGGTATTGGTTGATACCAGCTAACTTCAGTCAGGTCTTTTGTTGAATAAATATTTTCCCAATGTGCTTTTTTATTCATCACTATTTCTTTTCAATCTTGAAAATTTTGAGTCCAAGTTTAGAATCAACCTCTATCAAATAAACATTTGGAGTCAAACTAGAAACGTCAAATGTCATATTATCCAAGGAATTAAATGTGTAAATTTCCTTTCCGACAATGTCTAAAATACGAACACGATTTACACCTGTTTTTGTATCAATGTGAAAGATCCCGGTAGTTGGATTTGGATACACAGAAACGGTTGAAACAGTTACCTCATCTATTCCCAATGGGTTTTTATCGATGGTCACGGTAACACTATATGTTTTCGTTGTCCCATCTTCGGCTTTTACGGTTAAAACGAGTGTATCATTAAAATTATTGAAAGTGACACCACTCACCTGTAATACTGAATCCACATACAATTTAGCACTGTCAGAAAGAGTGAAAGAAGCAATTAATTTAGTGATGTCTGTCCCATAGGGTACAATCACTGAAATCATACTATCATTGAAGGTGATTTTTGAATCTTTAATCAATACTTGATATGCTATAATTTCTTTTAAATTGCTCTTCTTCGGCGCTGAACCTTGTGTAATAGTTACCACATAATTTTGGGTACTTCCATCTTCTGCCGTAACCACATAGGTAACTGCGTTTGTGAAATCATATACTGAAACTCCACTTGTTTGTGGGGCTTGTTTCACACTTACCGTTGCTTTTGCCGATGCTGTAAAAGTTGCAACCAACTTCGTAACATCTGTTCCGTAAGGTACCGTTGCGGTAATGTTTAATCCTGAAATTGTTGCTGTAACTATTGGATTTAAACTTTCAAAACTAAACGCAGTAAGTTGTTTCTCCGAAGATTTTGGAGCGGGACCTTGTGTAATAGTTACCACATAATTTTGACTTGTTCCATCTTCTGCAGTAACTACATACGTAACTGCGTTCGTGAAATCATTTATAGAAACT